>JBDSBS010000652.1:0-3025 GCA_039921435.1 Planctomycetota bacterium
GACCTGCTTCACCGCCTCGATCTTGAACTCGCGGCTGTGCTTTCTGCGGGACTTGCCCATCGGATCATCATCCTTTCAGAGCCTCTCGACTCCGAGTTGGGTGTCCACTTTTTCGGGGCAAGACCAGTAGCGCTCCTGGGACGCGAACAAAGTGTCGGCAAGCCGCTTCGCCTCAGGAAAGAACTGCTGAGGCTGCGTCCATCGACGAATGTCCTTCTGCGCCTCCTCCAAGTAGCCGTCAGCCTCAAGCCACGCGATCATCCCGTTCCGGAACTTGGTCCCGCGCGCACGCAACGAGTCGCGCCCTTCCTTCAGAGACGGTGGTGGAGTGACGATCAGCCGGTTCAGGCTTGTCGTCAGATTCGCCCAGTCCATGAAGTCGGGCTTGCAGCGCAAGACCTCTGGTCCCCCGGCCCACTGGCGAATCAAGCCTCTCACCGACCTCTGGAGGCGATTTGGAGTAACCACCCGAGCGAACACGAGCGCATCCCGACGCTGCCGTTCATCGGTACTCGCGGTCAACACCTCCTCAACCATCGCGTAGCTTGTGCACAGGAGCAGACGGCCTTCTGAAACCAGGCGCACCACTCGCTGACGCAGCATTGTGCGTGCAGGATCCTCAACGAGGTGCCTGACAGCGGACGTGTCCAGGTAGCAGGTCGGCGGAATGATGATCGGGGGACGTATGATCATGGGCTGCCAGAGGCTACCCTCCGTGAGTCGAGCCTTCCGTCCACGCGCACCTCCAAGCGGCTCCCAACCCCGCACCGAGGTTCCCGCTTGGACACACCCGCATCCCCGCCCGTCGAGACCGTCGCCATCGACCGGCTATTCTGCTCGCCCACCAACCCGCGCCTGAACGACCAGGCCGTCCCCCACGTCGCGGCCAGCATCCGCCGGTTCGGGTGGCAACAGCCAATCGTGGCGCGTCGCAGCGGCGAAGTCGTGGCCGGCACCACGCGCCTCAAGGCCGCGCAGAGCCTCGGCATGACCGAGGTGCCGGTGTGGTGGTTCGAGGGCAGCGACCTCGATGCCGTCGCGTTCAACATCGCCGATAACCGCACGCACTCCTTTTCGGAGTTCGACGAACCCGTCCTGGCCGCCCTGCTGCAACAGCTCAAGGCCGAGGACTCGCTCGACGGCGTCGGCTACAGCGAAGACGACATCGACGCGCTCGTCCAGCAGCTCCGCGACCAGGAGGAAGTCGACAAGCAGCTCGACGACGAGGGCGCCGAGGAACCGCCCGTGGTCGCGATCGCCAAGACCGGCGACCTCTGGGTGCTCGGCGAACACAAGCTGCTCTGCGGTGACTCCACGAACCTCAAGGACGTGCTGCGCGTCATGGGCAACGACAAGGCCGCACTCGTCGCGACCGACCCGCCCTACCTCGTCGACTACACCGGCGAGCGCCCCAACGACTCGGGCAAGGACTGGACTGCCACCTACCGCGAAATCGACATCAAGGACGCCGACGGGTTCTTCCGTGCCGTGTTTGTCAACGTGCTCGAGGTGCTCGCACACAAGGGCGCCATCTACTGCTGGCACGCCCACAAGCGCTGCGGCGACATCCAGCGCATCTGGCGAGACCTCGGCATCCTCGACCACCAGCAGATCATCTGGGTGAAGCCGACGCCGGTGTTCGGGAGGGTGTACTGGCACTTCCGCCACGAGCCGTGCGTGATGGGTTGGCGGCAAGGCGACAAGCCCGAGCACGACGGCGTGCATGAGCACGACTCGGTCGTGGGAGTGCGACTGGGATGGGAAAGCACGCTCCGTCGGGTCATCGCACCCTTCTTCGAAACCAACGGAGCTGTTCGTGCGCCCCATCAAGAAGCACACGAGCGTCGGCGACATCGTGTTCGAGCCGTTCTCGGGCAGCGGCTCGCAGATCATCGCCGCCGAACGCACTGGCCGCCGTTGCCGCGCCATCGAGATCAGCGCGCCCTACGTCGACGTGGCGATTCGGCGCTGGCAGAAGGCGACGGGTCAGCACGCGACACTGGACGGCGACGGCAGGTCGTTCGCCGATGTCGCGACCGAGCGAGGCCTGAGCACCACCGAGTCGTGATCGGTGGTTGACCCGTCTGACGAACATGGGGGCAGGATCGGGTCTGGATCTCACCCTGAGCAATCCGCCGAGTTTCCCGCAACTGCTTAGGCCTCCTCCGATCGGATCTCGCAAGCTGTTGTAAATATGGCACTTGTACAAGACATCGCCTCTCCCTATCGGATGACGGATGCTGAATCCACAATCCAAGGAGAGACGAGGCGGCAACGCTGCAGCCGCAGACATCGTCCTGAAGGTCCCCTCGCATCTCAAGCTCCTCGTGACGCCCATCGAGAACCTGATCGAAGCCGTCGGCAAGCGCGCAGAGCAGTTGCGGCGTGATGGTCGAGCAGTGGACTACGCGGAGATCGAACGCGGGTTCGCGGAGCAGGTCGCCGCGATCGAGACCGCAGCGCACCACTGCACTCTGGCGGCGGCCGTGGCAATCGAGCCTCAACGCATCGAGGTGCGCGGCGACACCTACACGTGCGTCGGCGAAGGGGTGGGCACCTACAAAACGATGACTGGCCCCTTTGCATTGCAGCGACGCATCTACCGCAAGGTCGGCGAACGCAACGGCAAGACGGTCGATCTCATCAGCCTGCGCACCGGCGCTGTCGGCGACGGCTGGTTGCCGCGCACGGCCCAGGTGATGGCGCACTACCTTCAGCTCGGCACATCGCGCGAGGCAGAGCAGTGCGCGATGCAGATCGGCCGGCGTCTACGATCCCGTGCACGTCTCGTTGATCTGGCGCGCCATGGCGTCAGGTCCGCCTTGCGGCGTTCGAACGTGGCCTGCACCGCCTTCGTCAACAGCTCGCCATCGAACGAGCGGCGTGCCGCGAGCGTGCACAGGTCGTGGAAATCCTTCATGCGGCTGTTGGCGCGCCCAAGGCGCACGACCGCGTCGAACTTCTCGGCGATGACGGTCTCGAGCGGGTACGCGCGGACCTTTGGGGCATCGAGGGGCAACAGGGT
>JBDSBS010000653.1:0-2793 GCA_039921435.1 Planctomycetota bacterium
GACCTGCTTCACCGCCTCGATCTTGAACTCGCGGCTGTGCTTTCTGCGGGACTTGCCCATCGGATCATCATCCTTTCAGAGCCTCTCGACTCCGAGTTGGGTGTCCACTTTTTCGGGGCAAGACCAGCAGCCAGTCGGTGAACCACGGCAGGCACAGAGAGCCGAGGGCGACGCACGCCAGCGTCGCGACCGATAGCTGCATGTACGACCGTGGTCCCACTTGGGGCTAGCCTACAGGTCGACGATCGCGAGCGCCTGCACGCGGTTGACCGCGTGCGACTTGGCCGAGAAGTGCAGACGCTCCGCATCGACTGCATGCGCAAGGCCGGGGCGATGCTTGCGGCGACGGTGCGACCACGGGGTCGAAACTCTTCCGGTAGCAGCCTGCTACCTGATGGCATCGACAAGACGCAATCGAGCCGCTGGCAGAAGCTCGCCCGCATCGACGAGGCGCTGATCGAGAGCGCGGAGGAGACGCGCGAAGCCGGTCGATGTCGCCGCGTGCTCGAGCTCGAGGAGAACCTGCGCCGCAAGGACCTCACGCCGCACGAGCGCAGCAAGGCTGTCGTGGCGACCGTTGAGGCGGCGAAGGCGGTGGCGAGGGACGAGGAGAAGGATGCCCCAAGTGGGAATGGCAACCCGGGGAAACGATCCCCGGGTTCTCGTGGACCGGAGGCCACAGCGGATTCGACGCGCACTGCAGCCGCGCGGGTTGGCGTAGAACCGAAGACCGTCCGCGACGCCGAGCAGCACGTCGCCATCGCCGAGCGCTACCCGCTGCTTGCCGGCCCGGACTGGTCGCAGCGAGCCGCGGTCAAGGTGGGCAAGATGCTCGACGAGCTGCCGACACTCTCAATCCATGCGGATGCGGCAACGCGCGCGAACGAACGCATCGGCCGCGTCTCGCTCCATTTCGCCACACGCCACCGAGAGCACCAGCGATTCGAGATCGCCAGCGTTCGCAAGGAGCACGCAGCCGTTGAACGTCAACACGAGGTCGAGGCAAGCGATGGCGGTGCGCTTGTTCCCGTCGCGGAATGCGTGGCCGTGCGCCAGCGAGAAGAACAGCGCGACAGCCTTCGCGATCGGGTCCACGTGCAGGTCCTGGCCGCCGAACGATGCGCGCGGCGACGCGACTGCGGCCTCGAGACGGTCCTGCTGCAGGATGCCTTCGGCCCCGCCGTGTGCGGCAAGCAATCTTGCATGGATCAAGACCACCTGCTCGACGCTTGGCAGCCAAGCCGTCACGCAAGCCGACGGAGCAAGTTGTCGTTGTTCGCGATGAAACGCGCCAACGCGTCGTCGACCGACTCCTCGCTCCAATCCGTGCGGTGCTCACCGAGGGCCTTGAAGTAGACCGCCATCCGCTCCTTCGGGATGACGCGTCGGGAACCCTCGCCTGGTCGCAGTCCGATGCGCGTGTCGACCCACGGGCCTTCGCGGTGAGTAAGCGCACTCAGCTCTCGGCCAGTCTTCGCCCCATGAGCCTGAAGGACCGCGTCAACAACGAGCCGCTGCGCCTCACTCAGCCGGTCTGGTACGCCGTCGATGTGAGGCGGCAGGAGGCTGATCCTGCGCGCACTCTTGGTCCACAGGTCGCGTACGACCGGGCCGTCCCTCCACGCTTCGAAGTCGTCGACGAACAGAGCTTCGCCTTCCCACGCCAGGTGCCAGGCCTGGGCGTAGTAGCAGAGCTTCTGAAGGCTCATCGCACCAACCGTCCCCCTCTTGTCGAGGATGTAGCGGGCGACGTCGAAGACAGTGACCATGTGGGTTGATTGGGCAGCGCGCGGCCTGCTCAGCATCGGCAGCCTGGCGATCGGGCTGGAGCAGCGTGGCCGACAGGGGCCCTATGGCGCACAGTGATACATGCTGCAACAGTGGGCCTCCAGTCCCCCTGATGAATCCGCGGCGGCAGCGGTGCATGGCGACCGCCCAGGAGCCCGAATGCGGCACGATCTCGCGGGCCTACCGGAGAGCCACGTCGCGGGCAATTGCGCAGGGCCGTCGGCGCGGGCCGGTGAGGGCGCGGCCCGCCACTCACCACGGCCGCCGCGGCATCGGCGCCTGCGCCTTCGCAGGCACCGCCGGCGGCCGTTCGATCTCGACCGACTTGTACTTCGCGCCACACCCAAGGCATCGGTGGTAACGCACGAGCCCGCCCTTGCCCTGCCCATTCGTGTGCTTGTTCTTGCTGCGGCAGCGCGGGCATCGCGGCGGGATGCGCTGAACGGTCGGGTAGGTGTCGTCGCCGCCTGGCTGCATGCCGCGGGCGACTACTCGGCGCGCATGACCTCGCGCACCTTCGCCAGCGCCAGCACAAGGCCCGGCCTGTGTCCGTCGCGTTCTCGCCGCTCGCCGGCCTCGACTGGTCACAGCGCGCCGCGGTCAAGGTGGGCAAGATGCTAGGCGTCCCCCGCGAGCGCTGTCGGTCATTTGATGCCGTCGCACGCTCGCTCGGCAGCGGCGACGACAGCGTCGCGGTTCGGCAGCTTGGCTTCGGCGTGAAGCCGCCTCAGGTCGTCGCGCACCTTCCAGGCGATCTTCTGAAACTCTTTCGCCTTGTCTTTGTGCGACCGCACGGTGGGCGCCGCCCTTGCGAGGTCTGCGTAGCCTCTCGCGAGCGTCGATTTGATCTCGACGACGCGCAGCAGCGCGACAGCGTGCAACGAGGTTCCTTCGCCGCTGTCCGCCGAATCCGGCGACTCGAGAACCTGTTCGAACTTCACAGTCGCGCGCTCGTACGCTTTCTCTGCGTCACGGTCGTCTCTCGACTTCCGTGTATCGTCGCGC
>JBDSBS010000654.1:0-5111 GCA_039921435.1 Planctomycetota bacterium
CGTCCTTCTGAAAGGCCGCGGTGGAGATGTCGCTGACATGGTTCGCAGGCATGACGGCGTCTGTAGGTGCCGGCGCGGGTCTCGTCAATGCATCGGGTGCACCTATCGTTACGCAATCGCTACCGGCCGACCCCGCGCCGCGATCTGGCGACCAATAGGCCGACATCCCGCGCGGTGGCACGCATGTTGAGATCGGCTGGATACCGACCCGAGGCCACGCATCTTCCAGGGATGGAATGCGTGAGAGAGAGGCGACCGTTGCCTCGGGTTGGCATTCTCTTTGGCTTGGCGATCAGGGCTTGGCTTGGCGATCAGGGCGCCCAGACGATCAGGCCAGGTTGCTGCCGATCGATCGAAGCAACGAGTCCACGAGCTCGAGCAACGCGAAGCCCATCACCCCGAAGCCCACCTGCACCGCGAACGCGATCACTGCGCCGCCGCGCGTCAGGTCGAACAGACCCCGCAGCCAGAACAAGCCCATCGCCGTGTTGCCGAGCAGCATCAGGACCGTCGGGAAGTCGCCGGCCGAGACCAACGCTACCTGCAACAGGCCCGTCAGCAGGTACCAGAGCGCCAATGCCATGCTACGACCGATGGTCGCGGCTTCGGCGCCTGACACCCGCGCCGACAAGTAGACAGCCAGGGTCATGCTGATCGAGAGCAGGAGCCCCAAGCTGAGCCACTGGCTGGGCGCAGTTGGCGCAAGCCAAGGATACAGCTCGTCGAGTGCCTCGAGCCGAGCACGGAGAAGTGACCGATGCCGAAGATCGTGTGGCAGGGCCGCTTCGGTGTCTGGAGGGTCTGGCAGTGGCCCCTTGCGGCGGGGTAGCGTTGGCGTCTGGGACGTTGGCGTCTGGGGCGGCGTCACCTTCGTGGACTGAGGCGGTCTGACTGCGGCCGGCGCCGCAACGTCGGCTGCCGTTGACGCGGCCAGCGGCAGTGCTCCCGTCGCTGCGGCAGTAGGCGCGCCGCGCGTGTCGATCCGACAACTGCGAAACCGCGCGGCAGCGATTGTGACGACATCCCCTCCGACCTGAAGCTGCAGCGACGCGAGATCCATCGAGAGCACGCGGCCCGAGATTACGGAGCCATCGTCGAGCTCCACCGTAGCGTGTCGCTCCTGAGCCGGACCAATCGCGGCGAACAAGAGCCCGATCAGGATGGCGAGAAGACGCGACATTGCAGCTCCGATCGTCCCCTTCGGCATCCGGTCTTTAGCGACGGCGAGCCACCGCCAGTCGCGAATCCAATCTCGCATGGATCGGCCCAGTGGCATGGGTTAGGCTGGGTCATGCGGCCAGGGCACATGCAGCGCCAATCGCCGCTTTGCACCGCATGCACTACCTGGCTTTCGCCGTCCTGACCACGCTGATCACAGCCCAGCAGCCCGCCACGCCGCCGGCACACGATGCCTCGGATCTCGAGATGCTGGCCCGTCGCGTCGACACCGCCCACCGCCCCAACGGACCAGTACGACCGATCACGGCCTTTCAGTGCAACCTCGAGCTGCATGTGTTGGCGGCGAGCGCCAAGGAACGTGGGCAGGTCGATCTCAGCGTCAAGTTCTTGCAGTGGCAGCGGCCCGGCCGCGACGATGTTCGGCCGCTGATTCGCTACGAAGTGCGCGAGGCAGGAACCCCGATCATGCGCGGTGTCGATGGCCTCGGCCCTTGGCAGCTGGTTCAGGGCGAGGCGCGCGACCTCCGCGGCAGCGAGCGCGGCGAGGATCTCGCCGCATGCGAGCGCCACATGAATCTGGCACGGCAGCTGTTGCGCTGCCTCGACCCCGGCGCGGTTCTGCGTTCCTTGACAAGTCCGAGCCCCGTGCGCGAGGAGGAGTTGCCGCTCGATCGCACGCGCATCCCCTGCGAGACCGTCGAAGGGAATCTGCCGGCCTTCCCGCTGTTGCAGCAGGGCGGCGAGGACGCGTCCGCCCACCTGAAGGTCTACGTCGACAAGACCGATGGCCGCTTGCTTGCGATCGACGCTTGGCCACTCGAAGGCGGCAAGCAGGTCGACGCGCGCGGCGAACGGGTCCAGCTGCGCGACCTGCACGTGCGCAATGACCTGCTCGTGCCGCGCAAGCTCGAGCACTTCTTTCGCCGACCCGACGGCAGTCTCGAACTGCAAACGCGCGTCATGCTCATCAACTTGTCGCTGCGACCTGAGTTGACCGTTGAGGACTTCGCACGCCCCAAGAACTGACGCAGAGACGCAGCGGAACGCGCCCTGCAATGCCCAGCGTGGTGACGCCCCAGAGGCTGCGGCGTCTTCAGCAGCGGCGACGGAAATAGCGTTCGAGTTCAGCCGTGCCAAACGTCAAAACCGTCGGGCGCCCGTGCGGGCAGTTGTGCGGATGCTCGAGTGTGGCGGCTTCCTGCAGCAGTGCTTGGATCTCGGCGTCGGTCAATCGGTCGCCACTCATCACTGCCGAACGGCACGCCATCGAGTGGAATCGCTCCGCGATCTGCGCCCGCATCGAACGCCGCCCATCCTCCATCTCCCCACCCAGCAGGGCCCGCAGCAGCTTCTTCACGTCGACCTTCGCCAACACGGTAGGCAACCCCTGCACCGCCACTGACGTCGATCCGAACGCCTCGATCAGCAGACCCTCCGCCGCCAGGTCGTCGTGCACCGACTGCAGCCATGCCTGCTCGGTCGGTGAGACCTCGATGACGGTCGGCACCAGGAGGCGCTGCACCTGCACGGCGCGTGCATCGTGCTGTCGCCGCAATCGCTCGTAGACGACTCGCTCGTGCAAGGCGTGTTGGTCGACGACGAGAAGGCCGTTCGGCCCTTCGAGCAGCAGGTAGAGATCGAGCACCTGCAGAAAGCGTCCGGCGACCCGCTGGAACGGGTTGGGCCGCAACGCGCGGTGGTCGTCCGCGTAGGTCGGCGGTCCAGCAGTCTCGCGCACGACCGCGGGCACCGGCACGGACCTCTCCGCCGCTGCGAACTGCGTTGGCTGTTCGTTGCCGAACAAGCCAGGTGGCAGGTCCGGGAAGCCCGAGCGGGCGCGCGGAAGCTCGGCATCGATGACGACGCCACCGCCATTCGACGCGACGAAGCCGCGACCCTGCAGCGCGGATCTGACGGTCTCGTGCAAGCAACCGGCTACCTTGCGCGCCTCGACGAAACGCACTTCGGCTTTGCGCGGGTGCACGTTGACGTCGACTTGCTCGGCTGGCAGCGTCAGCTGCAGCGCGTAGACCGGGAAGCGCCCCCCCATCAGGTACTCGCGATAGGCCTGACGCACTGCGTGCAGTGCACTCGTCTCCCGCGCCAGTCGCCCGTTCACGAACAGCAGCTCGAGCTTGCCATCGCGTCGGGCAAGGTCCGGCTCGCCGACCAGGCCTTCGACGCCGATCCCCGGAAACGACCGCGTCACTGGCAACAGCCCGCCGCCGAGTTCCTGCCCAAAGCACCTGGCAAAGCGCATCGCCATCGATTCGCCAGCGGGCAAGCGCAGGTACTCGCGCCCATCGGCCACGAACGTGAAGTCGACGTCGAGGCGCGCCAACGAAAGCTCGGCGATCAGTTCCTGGATGCGCGCCCGTTCGGCGTGCGCACTCTTCAAGAATCGACGCCGCGCCGGCACGTTGAAGAACAGATCCCGGATCTCCATACGCGTGCCCTCCGGGCAGCCGCACGGCTGGGGCGCCGTCTCCGCCCCGCCATCGCACGAGACTTCCCAGCCCTCGTCCGCGCCGCGGCGACGACTAAGGATGCGCGCGCGGGACACCGCGCCGATGGACGCCAGCGCCTCGCCGCGAAAGCCGAGGCTGGCAATGTGGTCCAGGTCCCGCACGGCTTCGAGCTTGCTGGTCGCGTGGCTGGCGAACGCCAAGGGCATGTCGTCAGGCAAGAAGCCCTCGCCATCGTCGACGATGTCGATGCACTCGGCGCCCCCGGCGCGGATCTCGACGCGGATGCGCCCGGCCCCAGCATCGAGGGAGTTCTCGACGAGTTCCTTGACGACGGAGTAAGGCCGCTCGATCACCTCGCCGGCGGCGATCTGGTTGACGACAGCGGGTGGCAGCCTCTTGATCACAGGTCCAGATCTTCTGCAGTGGGAATCGGCACGGCCGTGAACCAGAACGACAAGAACCGCTCGAGCAGCACCTCCGGCTCTTCACCAGTCAAGCGACTCGAACGCTGGCAGTGGTGCAACGCGAGCAACCCGCGCTGCAACTGCGGAACATCGTGGCGTTGCACCTGCTCGAGGAAGCGCTCCGCAAACTGCCGCACGCCGACACGGCCGGGCAAATCGCGCGGCGAGACGCCCTCGTCGAGCAGCAAGCGCCCCTCGTAGGCGCTCGCGAGCGTCCGGTGCAACCAACTCGTCGTGAACGGCAACAGGCCGCCCTGATCCATCTGTTTGCCGTCCTTGCCGAGCACGCCACGATCGAACATCGCCCGCACGGAGCGCAGCGCCGCGCGCCGGTCGCCACCGAGCACCGCATCGACGAACTCGAACGGCGTCGAGCCGAAGCTGCAGGTCAGTTTGCCGCGCAGATCGTCGGGACCGAGCGGCCTCCGCTTACCGCTCGCTCCGAGCTGGTCGCTCAGACGACCGAGCTCGGCGATCAGTTCCGGCAACTGCTTGCCAACTTGCGCGACGAACAACCACGCAGCCTCGGGCAACAGGGGCACGCCCAGCTTCTGCGCGCGCAGCACTACCCACTTGCACAGCTCACCCTCCAGCGGGCTGCGCGAACGGTCGTACGGCGTCTCGTAGAGGTCCCTGAACTCGAACAAGCCGCCGCCATCGGCGAGGCTCTTGACCAGCGCGGCCGCAACCTTCTTGCGCCGGTCGAGTTTCACAGCCTCCAGTACGAGGCCAGATCCTGGACGGAATCTCGGCAGCTGGCTGACCACGGACGCGACATGGCGCTTCCACCAACCCGCACCACGACGCACGCAAACGAATGCGTGCCGAGCAAACAAGCCACCACCACGCAACTCCTGCAGTTCCGAACAATCGCCTGATTGCGCCGCATCGGCGGCGTCATCGCCATCCGCACCCCCATCGCTGAGGTCCTCGTCGTCTCCCGGGTCGCCACCACCGCCGCCGCGTTCGCCAACCGCGTCGATCAGGCGCAGTTCCGCGT
>JBDSBS010000655.1:0-3170 GCA_039921435.1 Planctomycetota bacterium
TCAGGTTGCCATTCGCCTCGACGACGAGCGCCCGCACCGTGCCGTTGGTTCCAGTCCCGAGCGGCGCCCAACTGCTGCCGTTCCAGCGGGCGATGTTGCTCGCGGCGTTGCCACCGGCAGTCGTGAAGTCGCCAGCCGCGAACAGATCGCCGTTGCTGGCGCGGGCCACGGCGCGAACCGTCGCACCGCCGCCCGTCAGGCCGGTTCCGAGTGCACTCCACGTCGTGCCGCTTCTTCGCGCGATGCCATTGACGGTGACGCCGTCGATGGACCCGAAGGCACCGCCGGCGATCGTGTCGGCGGCATCGAACGTGAGGCACAGTATGGGCGTCGGGATGCCCTTGCCGAAGAGCGGCGTCCAGTCGCTCGCGAAGCGGAACACACTCGGATTGCGGGGTTGGGCGGGAGATACATTGAGCAGCCCGGCGACATAGCCGCCGTAGGACACCGGCGCCGTAGCCGTGGCGGTGCCAGTCGACGGACCGAGGTTGCCGAGACTGCTCCAGGCAGTTCCATTCCATCGCCAGACTCGCTGCGAGTTGCCGGTGGTGCCTCCGGTGGCGATGACCTCGGTGCTGCTTACGAGCAGGTCCGACGGAGAGAACTGCAGGCCGGTGCCCATCGCGCTCCACGTGGTCCCCCCGATTCCAGAGGACGCGACGTGCTGCGCCGTAATGCCGCCGATTGCGGTGAAGGCGCCAACCGCGAAGAGGAACGTATTGGTGTGGGAAGTACCGTTGCGTGCGCCGAGCCGGGTCACACTGGGAAAGGCGCTGGCGACGTTGGACCAAGAGGTGCCGTTCCAACGGGTCACTGACAGGCCAACGCTTGCGTACAAGCCCCCGTTCAGCACTGCCAATGACGAGATGTAGGCAACGGAATTGCTGAGGGGTGACCACGTACTGCCACTCCACTTCGCGCCGTGGTTCGCCTGCTGCCCCCCTGCACCGGTGAAAGAGCCGCCCGCGACGAGTTCGCCGTTGAACACGGTCAAGGCGAGCACCGTGTCGTTCGTTCCGATGCCGAGAGACTGCCACGACGAAGCGCTTCGACGGGCGATGTTGTTTGCCTGGCCGCCAGCGGTCGCCGCGCTGAACAGACCGGCCACTACCAACTCGCCGTTGAAGACGGCCAGGGCCCGGATCGTGCCGTTGGCCGGAAAGCCCAGGCCGCGCCACCCGGTGCCGTCATGCGCGATCACCCCGACCGGCGTGGTCTGGTCCCCGCCCGTCAGACCGAAGCCGCCGGCCACGAGCCACGGCGGGACGCAAGGCCGCTGTGTTCTTGCCGTGCGAAAGGTTCTCCTTCAACGGCCCCTTTCGAAGCGACGAACGATCCTCGCATAAGGTCATCCTCACGTTTCGAGGGTAGCGCACGCATCGAAAGATAAAAGAAGTGGGGTCGGCGTCGTCACCCGGTCGAGACGTTGGCGGTCACCCAAGACCGTGTCATGTCCAGGATTTGCGCCGACGCCATCCGCGAGCACGCCGCGCGCGCGGACGTTCGACGCGTGGTGCACGGCTTAGTCCCGCGGCGAGCTGAGCTGCACGCGCGAAGTGTTCGGTTGGCTTCGGATTGGCGCGTCGCATGGTGGGAATGCGCCCCACTCCGGGCGGCGGCACCAGCCCAGCCTCGCCGGTTTAACAGCGTGGCGAAAGCGCCGAGCCGCGATCTAGTTTTCCTTTGGCGCGCCACGCGAAGAACTTCGTCACACTCGCGCACTGCGAAACCCGTCCGGCGCGCGCGAGTCGCAACGCGCGGAATCGTTGTGCCGTGCTTTGACGCTGCCCTATACAAAGGCAACACTTGCCAACCATGTCGCAACGAACCACAACCCACCTTGACGATCTGCAGCAACGCCTGAAGGCCGAAGCGCCGGTGCTCGCGGACGTCGTCGAGTGCTTCCGCGAACTCGACGGCGTCGCGCACGCGATGATGTACCTGGCCCCCAATGAGAGCTTCGCCGGGCGCATCTCTTGGTGGCCCTTGGTGTCGGTGCTCGGCACGTTCTCCTCCGGCAAGTCGAGTTTCATCAACGACTACTTGGGGATCAACGTGCAGCGCACGGGCAACCAAGCCGTGGACGATCGATTTACCGTCCTGACCTACAACTCCGATCCCGAGTTACGCATTCTCCCGGGTGCGGCGCTAGATTCCGATCCGCGGCTGCCCTTCTATCGCATCAGCGAAGCCATCGAGCGCAGCGTGCCCGGGGAGGGGCAGCGCATCGACTCCTATCTGCAGGTCAAGGCATGCAACAGCCCGCGCTTGCGCGGCAAGATCCTGATCGACTCGCCCGGCTTTGATGCCGACGCGCAAC
Source organism: Planctomycetota bacterium (assembly GCA_039921435.1). Lineage (GTDB taxonomy): Bacteria > Planctomycetota > UBA1135 > UBA1135 > UBA2386 > DASVAL01. The sequence continues at coordinate 2,321 of JBDSBS010000655.1, forward strand.
GCACGTCCGTCCTCCGCATCGTCGACCACATCGTCGACCTCTCCGACCTCGTCCTGATCATGTTCGACGCGCGCCATCCAGAGCCAGGGGCGATGCGCGACACGCTGCAACACTTGGTCGGCCGTGCGGTGGCGCGAGCCGATGCCGACAAGTTTCTCTACGTGTTGAACCAAATGGACACCGCGGCTCGCCACGACAACCGGGAAGAGGTCGTCGCTGCGTGGCAACGGGCGTTGGCGCAATACGGGCTGACCGCGGGGCAGTATTACTACACGTTCGTGCCGGGCCTCGCGGAGCCTATTGACGACCCCGCGCAGCGAGCGCGCTACGAGTCCAACAACAAGCTGGCTCGCGACGCCATCAATACGCGGATCGATCAAATCCACGTCAGCCGAGCGTATCGAATCGTCAAGCTGCTCGACCAGTCCGCGCGCCAATTGCTCGAGGACGCGGTGCCGAGACTGCGACTCGCACTCGCGCGTTGGCGGCGTCGCGTGCTGTGGATCGATCTTGTCTTGCTTTTGGTGGTCGGAGGAGGGCTCCTGGCCGGCAGTATTCAACTCGGATACTGGGACGGTCTGCACTTCCAACCCCATGGGGCCGATGGGGCCGAGACCATCGAGAACCGCTCCTGGTTTCTGTGGGGCTGCGTCGCTGCAATCGCGGTGTTCGCGCTGCTGGCGCACCACTTCGTGCGCATGGCAGTCGCTCGAGCCATCGCGGCCAGGCTATCGGAAGGCGCAGCCGGCGGACCAACCACCGGACTGCTGTCGCGAGCCTTCCTGGCGAGCACCCGTCCGTTTCGGCCTCTATGGTTCGACCGCCCCGCGGGATGGTCGCGCCGCGCCGA
>JBDSBS010000656.1:0-3613 GCA_039921435.1 Planctomycetota bacterium
GATCGCCGCGAGCCGCGTGTCGCGCGCGACGAACTGGCCCGGGCGAACGTCGGCGGTCTCACCGAGCACGCCATCGATGGGTGCTCGGATCGTGCACCGTTCGATCTCGTGCGCGATCGTCTGGATCTTCGCGTCGACGACGGCGCACTCGCCCTGCATTTCGACGAGCTGGCGCCGGCTCTCGGCGAGCGTTGCGCGCAGCTCGCTGCGTGCGGCACGGCGATCCCACTCCGAACGTTCCCTGGCCGCACGCTGGCGTTCGAGCCCGGCGCGCAGCTTGTCGACTTCGGTCTGAGCCTTCTCGAGGTCGACGTCGGACACCAAGCCTGTGCCGAGCTGTGCCAAACGCGCGACGGCTCGGTTGGCGAGCAACAAGGCGGCCTCGGCTTCGCGAATGCCGGCATCCTGCTCCTCGTTGCCTTTGCCCGCCGCGTGCTCGAGGTCGTCGATTTGGCCCTCGATCGCCTCGATCTGCTGCGCGAGTGGTGCAAGCCTGGCCTCTCGGCTCGCGCGGGTGGCGTTCAGCTCGTTGCGTTCGAGTTCGAGCGACTGCGAATCGAACACGACGAGCGCTTGCCCCGCGTGCACCTCGGCGTCGAGCACGATGTGCGTCGCTGTCACGCGACCGTCGATGCCAGCTTCGACGGGGCAGACGGCTTGTTCGACTTCGAGCCGTGATGCGTCCGAGACGGCGTAGATCGTCACGCGCGCCATCAGCAGCCAGAGCAACCACGCCACCAACAGGCCGCCGGTCGAGAGCGGCACCCACCGGTTGGTCGAGCGGTGGCTCAGCCGACGCAGCGAACGGGGGAAGGTGCTTTGCATCGCTCGATCCTCCGGCTCGATGGCTCGCGCAACTGAGCCAGGCTCTCGCGGCAGGCCTTCGTGTTTGGGTGGCGCACGCCGAGCGTTGCCTCGAAGACCGACAGCGCTCGTCGAAGCATCCGCTGGGCCTTGCGTGACTGATGCAGCGACACACAGAGCGAAGCCAGGTTGTGCAGCGTCAGAGCGACATCGGGATGACTCGGACCGAACAAGCAGCGCTTGATGCGCAGCGCCCGTTCGTAGAGCGGCTGGGCCGCACGTTCGCGTCCCGTCGCCTGATACACGGCAGCCAGGTTGTGCAAGCTGACGGCGACTTCATAGTGCTCAGGACCGAAGGTACGCTCGAACACAACCAGCGCGCGGTGGTAGAGAGGTTCGGATTCTGCGTAGCGGCCCTGGCCGTCGAGGATCGCCGCCAGCGCCGCGACGTCGACGGCGACGTCGGGATGATTGCGACCGAGCAATCGTTCGCGCAGCTCGACCGCGCGCCGGGCAAACGGTTCGGCCGCGCGGAAGCGACCGCGCGCGTGGTCGAGACCACCGAGGTTGTGGTAGATCGTCGCTACCTGGATGTGCGTCTCGCCGAGCCAGCGGCGCGAGAGTTCGAGTGCTTTGCGGTAGTGCCGGGCCCCCTCGGCGAAGCGGCCGGTGAACTTGCAGAGCACGCCGAGGTCGTTGTGGCAGCCGGCAACCTCGACGTGGCTGCGGCCCAGCTCGGCCCGGGCGCATTCGAGCGCCTGCTGCAAAGCTAGCCGAGCGTTCGCATGGCGGCCCAAACGCGTGTAGAGACTGCCTAGGTTGCGGCGGCCACGAACGCGCAGGATCGAGATGTCGGGGCTGGGCTCGGCGCGCGCGAGAATGGCGAGTCCACGTCGATGCGAGGCCAGCGCGCGCTCGAAGCAACCCGCGCTCCCTTCGATCTGGGCCAGCGTGTCGCAGAAGTCGGCCACGGCGGGATGGCGCGGACCGACGATTCGGATCGCGATGCGCAGCGCGGCTGCCGCCCGTTCTCGCGCTTGCCCCAACCGCCCAGCGGCCAGGTCGGCGACCGCGCGTTCGTGCAGTTGGCCCGCGCGAGTGGCCTCGGCGGCGGTCGAAGGTCGGCGGCGGGTTGCCATGGTGAGGAAGGCCGGGACGATAGCCGCAGGCATGCCTGAGCAGATGCGCCCGGTGGTGCGGCCCTCGCCCGGCCACGGTTTCGGGGCTCGGTTGGTCAGCCGCCTCGGCGCACGAGCGTCTGGTTGTGGTTGGCGGAGAGCCTGCCGCCCTTGACTGCGGTCTGAACTGCCAGTCCGGCGGCGGGCAGCTGGGTCTGGTTGTGGTTGACGGTTATTTTGCCGCCCTTGACGTCGGTTCGCACTTTCATGGGTACCTCGAAGTTGGAGTCCTGGTGGCGTCCGGCCCCGAGCGGGCCGCGCCCCGGCTCAGGAAACGTCGTGCGGAGGACCATGTGACGCTCCTTCTCGGCACAGAACCCGAGGGGGGGGTCAGTTGACCCGGCGCGCCAACACATGGTTGTGGTTCGCGGCCAGCCTGCCGCCCTTGACCGCGGTCTGGACGAGCAGTCCCCGCACGGGCCGGGTCTGGTTGTGGTTCGCGGCCACTCTGCCGCCCTTGACATCGGTTCGCACGTTCATGGTTTTCTCTGGTATTGGGGTGTGCATTGTTGGCGTCAGGCCCGGAGTGGGCTGCGCCCCGGTAGATCCAATGCCGGGCCGCCGAGGACCGGACGAGGAAAGACTTCCTTCTGCGAACTCGCGGTTCGCTCGGGGCGAACGGGGGCGATGAATGGCACCCGTGTCATGGGGAAACACCGCCGAGACGAGAGCGGAAGCACGGCCGGCCTGGACTGGAGCACTCCGGCTCTCTGTCCCGCCGATGGCCCCCGCGACGGTCAGCCAACTAGGCCGGTTGACGTCTGGTTGTGGTTGAGCGCAATCCTGCCGCCCCCTTCGCGGTGGTTGTGATTGCCGGCGATCCTGCCGCCCTTCACGTCGGTGCGAACGTTCATGGTTTCCTCGGAGATTCTGGGTCCGGGCGCCATCGAAGTGACCGCGCCTCGACGGCGAGCAATGCAAGGCACCCAAGCCCGTGATGCGCTTTCACTGCATTTCGACATCGCCGGTAGCTCGGGAGGGAACGTAGGGCGCACGGCGATCGGAAGCGCGGCGTCGGGTCACTGCAGCAGGAGCTGCACGTGACTGGTCTGGCCGGGGCGCACGACGGTGTCGACGGTGGCTGTGCCACCCGCGGCGGTCGAGGCCCGCGCATGCACCTTGTAGTCGTCGGGCACGACGTCGTGGAACTCGATGATGCCATCGGCATCGGTCTGGCCTTGCCAGGCGCGGCCGAACGGATGGTCGCCGAGCCGCTGCAGGTTGGCCCAGATCTTCACGGCCGGCATGCCATCCGCGCGCAGCACGCGGCAGCGCACCGTGCCGCAGCGCACCATACGCACGGTGACGTTCTCGACGCGCACCGTGGCGTCGAACGGTCCGACCAGTGCCGGCGCGAATCCATCCGCCTCGAACTCGAGCGAGTAGCGCCTGCCGACCGCCATCGGCCCGACTTCGAACGCGCCATCGAGCCCCGTGCCGAGCGATCCTTTGCTGCCGCCCGTGCCTTCCCACGTGATCCGCGAGATGAGGAAGCTCGGCACCGCGATGTCGCTGTCGGCAGCGACCGCCGTTCCCTTGACGACGAAGCCCTGCTTGTCCGCATCGTGGATGACCACGACGAGACCCTCGGCTGGTGCCGCGAAGGTTGGCCCCCGGAGCCACAGTTCGCG
>JBDSBS010000657.1:0-13576 GCA_039921435.1 Planctomycetota bacterium
GCACACTTGAGCGCGACCGCACCCGCAAAGGTCCCGCGCCGCTCTCGCTGCCCACAGCACGCCCGCGTATGGTCCTGCCCATGCCAACGAGCCGACCCCGCCACCTCGACACCGCCTCCCTACCCACCGTTCTGCTGACTCTAGGCTTGCTCGGCTGCTCGACGAGCGAACCAACGGCGAGGCACGAACCCGCGATCTCGCCGCCGCCGTTCACCGCGCCCGAGACCGCGCGTGCCGACACCGTCGACACCTACCACGGCACCGAAGTGGCCGATCCCTATCGCTGGCTCGAAGACCAGGCCGGCAGTGCCACCGCCGCCTTCGTCGCGGCGCAGAACGCCGCCAGCAGAGCCTTCCTCGACGCGCTGCCAGAGCGCGCCGCGATCCGCGCGCGGCTCGAAGAGCTGTGGAACTTCCCACGCTCGAGCCCGCCGCAGCGTTGCGGCAACCGCTGGTTCTGGACGCGCAACGACGGCTTGCAGAACCAGGCTGTGTGGTTCACGGCCGAGGCCACCGAGCTCGCGGCCGATACGAGTGGCAGTGTGCTGCTCGACCCCAACCTGCTGAGCGCCGACGGCACCGTCGCCCTCGGCGGCTTCGAACCATCGGAGGACGGCAAGCGCGTCGCCTACTCCACGTCCGCGAGCGGCAGCGACTGGCAGGAATGGCGGGTGCTCGACGTCGCCACTGGGCAGACCCTGCCCGACTACGTGCAGTGGGCGAAGTTCACGGGCGCCGCGTGGACGCACGACGGCAAGGGATTCTTCTACCAACGCTATCCAGCACCCGAGCAGGGTGAGATCTACCAGGCGCAGAACAAGAACGCGCAGCTCTGCTACCACGTGGTCGGCACCGAGCAGAGTGCCGACACCGTCGTCTACGAACGCCCCGACGAGCCACTGTGGGGCTTTGGCGCCGAAGTGACCGACAGCGGGCGCTACATCGTGATCACGGTGCGGGCGGGCACCGACCGCCGAAACCGCATCGCCTACGCCGACCTCGGCGAAGACGGCTGGCCCGTGCACCCGCTGTTGATGGACTTCGATGCGCACTACGACTTCCTCGGCCACGACGGCGACACGTTCTGGTTCCGCACCGACAAGGACAGCCCGCGCGGCCGCATCGTCGCCATCGATCGCACGGCGCCTGAGGCCGAGAGGCACACGCTCGTGCTCGAACGCGCCGACACGCTGCAGTCGACGCAGGTGCTTGGCGGCCACTTCGTCTGCACCTACTTGGCCGACGCCGCCCACCGAGTCTTGGTGTTCGGCCTCGACGGGACAGCGAAGGGCGACCTGCAACTGCCGACGTTGGGCAGCGTCGGCGGTTTTACGGGCAAGGCCAGCGATCCGGTCGCGTTCTTCTCGTTCAGTTCGTTCGTGCAGGCACCGACCGTACTGCGCCACGACTTCACGACGGGCACGACGAGCACGTTCCGCAACAGCGAGCTAGCCTTCGACGGCAAGGGCATTGTCACGCAGCGCAAGTTCTTCCAGAGTCGCGACGGGACCAGGCTCTGCCTGTTCGTCGTGCACAAGAAGGGCCTGCAACTCGACGGCAGCCACCCGACGTATCTCTACGGCTACGGCGGCTTCAACATCTCACTAGCACCGCGCTTCTCCGTGGCCAACCTCAACTTCGTCGAACGCGGCGGCATCTACGCCCAGGCGATCCTGCGCGGCGGCGGCGAGTACGGCGAAGCCTGGCACAAGGCCGGCATGCTCGAGCACAAGCAGAACGTGTTCGACGACTTGACCGCCTGTGCCGACTACCTCGTGCGCAACGGCTACACGCGACGCTCTAAGCTTGCGATCGGCGGCGGCAGCAACGGCGGCCTGCTGGTCGGTGCGGTGCTGACGCAGCGGCCCGATCTGATCGGCGCCGCGATCCCCGAGGTCGGCGTGATGGACATGCTGCGCTACCACAAGTTCACCATCGGCGCGGCTTGGGCCAGCGAATACGGCACGAGCGACGAGGCCGCGCAGTTCGCCTGGCTGCACGCCTACTCACCGCTGCACAACATCAAGCCGGGCATGCACTATCCACCGACGATGGTCATGACCGGCGACCACGACGACCGCGTGCTGCCAGGCCACAGCTACAAGTTTGCCGCCACACTGCAAGCCGCCCAGGCCGGTGACGCGCCGATCCTGTTGCGCGTCGAGACTTCGGCAGGGCACGGTTCGGGCAAGCCGACCAAGAAGCTCATCGACGAAGCGGCCGATCGCTGGGCGTTCCTCGCAGCGGTCCTGGGGAGCTGAGGCCATGGTGCCGAGCCGACGCGCCGAAGGCCGTCGATCCGTGGCCTTCCTCGTGTTCTTGCTGGCTGGTCTCGGGGCGTGGGTTTGGTGGCACTCGCAGACACCGCTCGACTCGCCGAGCGGCACCGCACCCCGAACAATCCCGTCGGCGCTGCCGGGCACGACCAGTAGCCAACTGTCGCAACCTTCCGACGCGGCGGCCAGCGAACGATCCGTGGTGCCTGCACAGTCGCCGGCCATCGCGGGTAGCCCTGCAGTCGACCGACCGGGCCCGACGCGCTTGCTGGGTCGCGTCGAATCCGCCGTCGGCGAACCAGTCGCCTTTGCAACCGTAGCGCTGCTGCGGCGCGACGCCGACGGCTTCTGGAACCTAGACCTCGACTATGGCCGCCAAACCGACGAGGTCGCGACCACGCGGACCGACGAACATGGATCGTTCGCCTTCGACGTCGCTCGTGGCGTGATCTACCGACTGCGCGCAACCGCGGCCGGCTTTGCGGTGACCCACCGCGCGGGGTGCGTCGGTGGCCAGATGGTCGTCATCGTCGTCACGCGAGGTGTCACGGTCTCCGGTCTCGCCCGAGACAAGGTGGATGGTGCACCGATCGCCGGTGCTGCCATCCGCCTGCGCAGCGGAGACACCGATATCGCCAGTGTTGCGAGCGGCAGCGACGGTACCTTCCAACTCGCCGACCTGCCGAGCGGGGCTCTGGGGCTGCGCGTGATCGCGACCGGTTATGTCGAGTCCATACAGCGGGTCGTAGGCCAGCCTGACGGCACATGCCACGTCGAGATCCTGTTGGCACGGGGCCACGGCGTGCGCGGCACGGTGCGCGACGCGGTCAGCGGCGCCCCCGTGATCGAGGCTCGGGTCGCCGTCACCTGGACGATGCGCGGGGCGGTGCCAACCGATGCAGCCGGCAACTACGAACTGTGCGGGTTGGAGCACGCGAACTTCGGCGAGGTCCACGTGCGCGCCGCGGGCTACGCCAACGCCTGGCGTCCTGCCACCGACAACGAAGGCGGCGTGCTCGACTTCGCGCTGCAACGCGGCGGCGGCGTGCGCGGCCGCGTCGTCGACGCCGCAGGGGCACCGATGCCGAAGGCGTACGTCGCGGTCGGTGCGTCGTTCGCCACCCAACCCGGTGTCTTTCATACCGACTGGCTGCGAGCGCAAGTCGGCGCCGGGGGCCGCTTCGTCGTCGTCGGCCTGATGCCCCAGCATGGCTACTCGCTCTACGCGCGCGGCGAGGGTTGCGGCGCCCGCACCTACGTGTTGCCTCGCGCGTTGCCGGCCGACGAGTGGCTCGACATCGGCGATGTGACGTTGCTACCGGGTGCCACTCTCGAAGGTGCCGTTGCGGACACTCAGGGCAAACCGGTGCCGAAGATCGAGGTGCGGCTGCATGGGCACAACGGCGATTGGCAGCGGCTGTGCAGCGATCCCGCCAGTGGGCCAGAGGAGGAGGTGCACCAGTTCACCCGGCGCGACATCGAGACCGACGGCGACGGCCGTTTTCGCTTCGCGAATCTGTCGGACGGCACCTACGAACTCTCCGTCGCGACGCCGAACTTGGGGCGCGAGGTCAAGAGTGGGCCCGTGCGCGTCGCCGACGGCGAACTCATCGAGGACCTGCGCCTCGTGTTCGACAACGGCCTGTCGATCCGCGGCCACCTGCGCCCTCCGGCTGGAGTGCCGGCGACCGGGTGGGCCGTCTCGAGCAACGGTCCGGGCAATCCGTCGTGGAGCGAGGTTGCCCCCGATGGAAGTTTCACGCTCGAGCACCTCGATGCAGGCAGCTACAGGATCGGCCTCGAACAGGGCCCCGAAGGTTGGACGCTCTTGCCTGTCGAGGCCACTGCCGGGCGCACCGACGTCGAACTCGTTCCCGTTCAGGCAGCGGCGATCACAGGCCGCGTCGTTGGCCCCGATGGGCACCCGGTGCAAGCCGAGGTGTATCAGCGAGGACCGGACAGCGGCCGGTTCATCCGCAGCGTATCGACGAGCGCCGACGGCCGTTTCCGTCTGTGGGCGTTGCCGGGTACCCGAGTCACGGTGTTTGCCCAAGCCGGCAGCGGCGTACTGGAGACACGAGGCCAGGTGGCGGACGTGATGGCCGGCAGCGAAGTCGAAGTGCGCTTGGGTTCTGGCGTCAAGTGACCCGCGAGCGCGGCTTCGAAAGTGCCGAACGTGCGCGTGAGGCCGTTCGACTACTGCGAAGCTCACTCCGCACGAATGCGTTCTGTTTCATGCCCCGAAGCCGCTGATATGCTGACACCATGGAATTCAAGCAGCTGCAAGAGAGCTGGAACCGCCTTGGTGCTACCGATCCTCGCTGGGCGATTCTCACCGAAGCCGGGCGTGAGGGGGGCAAGTGGGACGACGCATCGTTCTGGCAGAGCGGTGTTTCGTTCGTCGACTGGGTGGCCAGCTACTTGGCAGGTCTCGGGCTGGCGCCGAAGGCGAACAAGCGCGCACTCGACTTCGGATGTGGTCAGGGTCGTCTGACTCAAGCACTCACCAACTACTTCGACGAAGTCGTTGGGGTCGACATCGCCGAGTCGATGCTGGAGGCCGCACGTCGCGCGAATCGTTTTGGCGACCGCGTGAAGTACGTGCACAACGCGCGCCCCGACTTGAGCGTGTTCCCATCGGCATCGTTCGACTGCGTGCTGACAGTGCTCGTGCTGCAGCACATGCGCCCCGAATATTCGGCTCAATACTTGCGCGAGTTCATGCGCGTGCTGCGACCGGGCGGCGTGGCGTTCTTTCAGATTCCGATCGAGCCCCTGGCCACGCCAACGACACCCTCGCGCACCAGCACAGCCGCAGCTCGCACCCTGCAATCCTTCGCGCTGAACGCGAATTCGAGCATCGTGCCACCCCTCGTCTACCTGCCAGCTTCTACCTGGCTGTGGTACCGCGTCACGGTGCACAATCGAGGCAGCCACACACTCCATGCGCGCTCCGGTCCAGGGCAGATCGAAGTTGGCGCTCGCTTCCAGAAGCCGGACGGACAATTCCTGGAAGGCACTACGTGGACGCCCTTGCCCCACGACATCGCACCGGGCGAAAGCGCCCACGTGTTGCTGGCGATGCGCACCCCGACAACTGCCGGCAACTACGGGCTGGCCGCCTTGCCGTGCGTCGGCCGCCGTTGGTGTGAACACAGCGGCAACGTTGCGGCGGTATGCCGCGCCGGCGTCACCGAAGCCCCCCCTACCCACGTGATGACCGAAACGCCGCCACCGAAGCCGCAGATGCCGGGACCGAACATCGACGGCCAACTGATCGAAGTGTACGGCACTCCGATGCACGAACTGCACTCGATCATCTCGAGCGCAGGCGGGGAGCTGCGCGAAGTCGCCCTGGACGTATGGGCTGGTCACGAGTGGATCAGTGCGCACTGTGTCGTGACGAGGAACTGAGTTCCTGGACCATTCCAGTTCGGCGGCGACGCCCGCGGCACCGAGCGTCATCGCGCCGCGTCGCGATTGCCTCAATGGCCGGAGTAGGAACACCTCTCCCCCGGGTGCGGTGCTTGGTGCGGTGCTGCGCCGGGCGTCTCAGCGCACGACCAAGTCCGTGAACACCGTCTCCGCGTTGCTCGCGCCGTAGCCCCAAGCCGTCAGCTTCTGCCACGACTCGGGCAGGTCTACCTCGACGCGCGCACCGAGCGCCTCCGCAACGATGCGATGCGCTTGGAGGTCGATGGCGACCCGCAACTCGACGGGCGACCCGCCGTCCCAGGCAACCGCGGCACTCTGCCGTTCGCGCATGCCGCCGGGTCCCACGATGGTCAGATGTCCGGAGCCGAACTCGAGGCCAGCGCGCACCAGGTCCCCGCGCGGATCGCCGCCGCTCGCGAGCACGAAGCCGTTCTGCTGTGGTCCCCCACGCATCGGCATCAACGTCGTCGTGAAGGTCGTCGCGCCCGCTCGGTCGCCCGTTTGCAAGACGTACCCACCCACTGCGTTGGCGCGCACGCGCCAAGCCTCGCCTTCGCGCACCGCGCGCGCGATGCCTGCCGTGATCGGAAACGCACCGTCGCCGAGCACGCCCGTGTCGTCGCCATACTGCAATCGCAGCGCAGTGAGTTGTTGCTGCATCACCTTCAGCACCAGCGCGTGGTCCGCGTCGTTCGCCAGGTTGTGCAGCTCGTGCGGATCGCTGGCGAGATCGAACAACTCCCACGCGTCCCACTGCGGTTCGTAGTAGCGCACCAGCTTGAAAGTCTGCGTGCGCACGCCGAAATGAGCCGGCACCATGTGCACCGCCTGCGACTCGTAATAGTGGTAGTAGATCGTCTCGCGCCAGTCCGTCACCTCACGCCCTTCGAGCAGCGGCACGAGGCTTTTGCCGTGCATCGCCGCGGGAACGGGCACGCCGGCGAGTTCGAGGAAGGTCGGCGCAAAATCGATGTTCTGCGTCAGCTTGGCAACCTCGCGCCCACTAGCGGTGTGCCCCGGCCACGACACCACGAGCGGCATGCGCAGGCTCTCTTCATACATCCAGCGCTTGTCGTACCAGCCGTGGTCGCCGAGGTAGAAGCCCTGATCCGACGAGTAGATCACGACCGTGTTGGCCTTGACGTCGGGATGCGCATCGAGCCAGGCGAGCAAGCGCCCGACACTGCGGTCGACGCCGTTCACGCAGCGCAGGTAGTTCTTGATGTAGCGCTGGTACTGCCAACGCACGCGGTCCTTGCCCTCGGGCGGAGCTGCACGAAACGCATCGTTCTCTTTCGCATACGCCGCGTCCCATGCCTGCCGCTGCGCCTCCGTCATGCGCCGCCGCATGCCGTCCCAGGCCCGGTCTTCGCCCTGCAGGGTCGCATGCTCCGCTTCGGTCGGCGGCACCAGCAGGTCGTAGTGCAGGAACAGATGATTGGCGACCGTCATCTCGGTGTGCGCGGCCGGTGCTGTGCGGCCCTTGTAGTCGTCGAACAACGTCGGCGGCTCTGGGATGTCGCCATCGTGATACAGGCCGAGGTCTTCGATCGCCGGCATCCAGTTGCGATGCGGCGCCTTGTGCTGGCACATGAGCACGAACGGCCGCTCCGGATCGCGTTCATCGAGCCAGCGCAGCGCCAAGTCCGTGGTGATGTCGGTCACGTGCCCTTCGATGCGCACGCGCCCATCCTTCGTCAAGAAGTCGGGGTTGTAGTACTGCCCCTGACCTGGCAGCACCATCCAGTGGTCGAATCCCACCGGATCCGATTCGAGGTGCCACTTGCCGATCACGGCCGTCTGGTAGCCCGCCGCGTGCAGCAGGCTGACGAACGTCGTCTGGCTGCCGTCGAACGTGTTGCCGTTGCGCATGAAACCGTTCGCGTGGCTGTGCAGTCCCGTCAGGATCGTCGCGCGCGACGGACCGCAGAGGGCGTTGCCGCAGAAGTTGTTGCGGAACAGAACGCCACCCGCGGCGAGGCGGTCGATGTTGGGCGTCGTGTTGATGCGCGAGCCGTAGGCCGAGATCGCGTGCGCCGCGTGGTCGTCGCTGAACACGAACAGGATGTTCGGCTTCGTGCCGGCGAGCTGCGGCTTGGCAGCCGCGTCTTGGCTCGGAAGGGCGAACGCGAGTTGGAGCGCGGCGAATGCGACGAGCAGGGTACGGACCATGTGGTGATTCTTACCGGCGTCCATGTCGCGAGCGAGCCGAACTTGCCCGCGGCGCGACACCGTGTTCACGGTACGCGGAGGCCCGCCAGCGCGCAGTTCGGCCGGTACGGAACGCGCGAACGCCTGCTTCTAACAAGGGCTGTCCTTGCACACGAACACGTCGACCTTGAAGTACACCGGCAGGTAGAGGAGGTTGAAGCACGAACGGTGTGACACGGCGCCGCGAATCAACTGCGCGTCGACGTAGAACGTCGGCCGCAACGCGGCCTCGATCGTCTCCGCCGCCACTGGCCGCAGAGCCGCGAGGATCCGGTCGTCGCTCATCGACAGCCGGCGACTAAGGCGCGCACCCGAGCCGTCAGTTCTTTGCCATAGTGCAACTCCGACCAGCGCATCGTCACGCGCCCGGCGAGGCGCCGGGCATGGTGGCGGCGATGGCCGCCATCGACTGGTCGCAAACGAACTCAGTCATCGACGCCATGGCGGCGAATCGGTCCGCGGGCGTCATGGCGGCGAAGATCTCGTCGATTTTCCGGCGCACTCGCGGATGGGTGTCGTCGATCACACCGGCCATGCTACTGCGGAGCGTTGCTGCCGCTCCAGTTGCTGCCCTTCGAGAACGCTGGCGACAACGCCGGCGATCGCAAGCCGCGGCTCACGCCCGGTTGATCAAGAACGTCGCGATGTCGCCGAGGAACTGTGCGAGGTACTCCCGATGCTCGGTCGCCACCTTCTGCTCGTCGATCGACGCCAGCATGAGCTGCATCCAGCGGTCGCGCGCCTTCTGATCGACGGCGAACGGCGCGTGCCGGATCCGCAGCCGCGGATGGCCGCGCTCGCGCAGGTAGTCGGGCGGGCCGCCAAAGCGGTAGATCAGGAAGCTGCGCAGGCGCGACTCGGCGCCCGCAAAGTCCTGCTTCGGATACATCGGCCCAAGGATCGGATCGTCCGGCACGCGCCGGTAGAAACCCGCCACGATCGCGGTCAACACCTCGGCACCCAGCAGTTGGTAGATCGGCAGTTCGTCCGGCACGGTCACGCAACAAGCGTGGTGGATCGCGGCGCGAACGCAAGTACGATCCCGCGCGATGGTGTTCCACGATCTGCCCGACCCGGTCGACCGCGAGTTCGACCGCAGCTTGCGCCCGACTTCGTTCGGCGAGTTCGTCGGCCAGACCCAGATCCGCGACAACCTGCACATCGCCATCACGGCCGCGCGCGGTCGCAACGAACCGCTCGACCACGTGCTCTTGTGCGGGCCACCTGGCCTCGGCAAGACGACGCTCGCGTTCCTGATCGCACACGGCATGGACGTCGACGTCGTCATCACGTCGGGCCCGGCTCTCGGCGCGCCAAAGGATCTCGCCGGCACGCTGACTCGCTTGAAGCGCGACCAGGTGCTGTTCATCGACGAGATCCACCGCCTGCCGAAGGCCCTCGAGGAGTACCTCTACTCGGCGATGGAGGACCACGCGATCGACGTCGTGCTCGATCCCGGACCCAGCGGCCGCAGCGTGCGGCTGGGTGTGCAGCCGTTCACGCTGGTCGGCGCGACGACGCGCGAAGGCCTGCTGTCAGCGGCGTTCCGTTCGCGCTTTGGCATCGTCGAACGGCTCGAACCGTATCCCGCCAAGGACATCGAGCAGATCCTGCTGCGCGCTGCTGTGCGCCTGCAAGTCGTGCTGCAGACCGACGCCGCCGCCTTGCTGTCCGAACGCAGCCGCGGCACGCCGCGCATGGCGCTGCGCATCCTGCGCCGCGTGCGGGACCTCGCCCAGGTGCAGCAGAAGGCGAGCATCGACGTGCCGGTGGCCAACGAAGCGCTGGCGCGGCTGCGCATCGACCACCTCGGCCTCGAAGAGGTCGATCGCCGCCTGCTGCGCGCACTCGTGCAGGGCGGCGATGCGATCGGTCTCAAGACCTTGGCGGCCATGGTCGACGAAGCCGAGGACACGCTCGAGGAAGTGCTCGAGCCGCACCTGATCCGCTGCGGGCTCTTGGCTCGCACGCCGCGCGGTCGCATGGCCACGCCTGCCGCCCACGAGCACCTGGGCCTCGATCCGCGGCTGCACAAGAAGAGCGGCGAGCTGCCGTTCGCATGATGGCCCAAGCCGCGCTCCGACCGTGACCGACTTCCGCTTCGAACTGCTCGGCCAGAACGGATCGCTGCGGCGCGGCCGCTACCACACACCGCACGGCTCGTTCGAGACACCGTGCTTCGCGCCCGTCGGCACCTACGCGACTCTGAAAGGGCTCACGCCCGAGCAGGTGCGCACTACCGGCAGCGAGTTGATCCTCGCCAACAGCTACCACCTGCACGTTCGCCCCGGCGCCGAGCGCATCGAACGACTCGGCGGCCTGCATCGGTTCATGGGATGGGACGGACCGATCTTGACCGACTCGGGTGGCTATCAGGTGTTCTCGCTCGGCGGCAAGGTCAAGATCGACGACCAGGGGGTCACGTTCCAGTCGGTGATCGACGGCAGCACGCACCGCTGCACCCCCGAGTCGGTGCTGACGTTCCAACAGAAACTCGGTCCCGACATTGCTATGGTGCTCGACCATTGCCCGGCCGGTGATGCCGACCGCGACACCCAGCGCGCCGCGCATCTGCGCACGCTGTCGTGGGCGCGGCAGGCGCGCGACCTGCACGAAGCGTGGGGCGGCAGCACCCGCGGCCAGGCCGTCTTCGGCATCTGCCAGGGTGGTGTCGACCTCGAGTTGCGCGCCGAGAGTGCGGTGGCGATGGCGGCGATGGACTTCGACGGCTACGCGATCGGGGGCCTGAGTGTCGGCGAGACCAAGCAGCAGATGGCGGTCGCGCTCGACGCTTGCGTCGATCAGCTGCCAATCAACAGAATCCGCTACATGATGGGCGTCGGCATGCCCGACGACCTGCTGGTGGCGACGGCGCGCGGAGTCGATCTGTTCGACTGCGTCGTGCCGACGCGCCACGGCCGCAACCACACTGCGTTCGGCAGCGGCGGCGTCTCGATGAAGCTGCGCAACGCGCAGTATGCGGACGACCCCGCACCGCTCGTCGAGGGCTGCGAGTGCTACACCTGCCGCAAGTTCTGCCGCGCCTACCTGCGCCATCTCGCGGTCGCCGACGAGATGCTGGCGGGCATCCTGCTCTCGCTCCACAACATCCACTACCTGCAAGACCTGATGCGCGGCATCCGCGCCAAGGCCGAAGGCTCCGCATGAAGCTCGCGTTGCACCTGTTCTTCTACTTGCTGGCGTCGCAACCAGTCGCGCTCGGGGCGCTGCGGGCCCAAGCGCCGGCCCCGCCCGTGCTCATCGGCACCTGGAACCTCGAGTTCCTCGGCGCACCGGGCAACCTGCGCACCGATGTGCCGCCGCGCACCGACGACGACCTGACAGCGATCGGCAAGAAAATGC
Source organism: Planctomycetota bacterium (assembly GCA_039921435.1). Lineage (GTDB taxonomy): Bacteria > Planctomycetota > UBA1135 > UBA1135 > UBA2386 > DASVAL01. The sequence goes on from JBDSBS010000657.1 coordinate 11,286, forward strand.
GTTTGCTCGGCGTTGCTGTGCTCGCCGTGCAAGAAATCTGCGGCGACGAACCGCTGGTGCGCGTCGCCGCCGCGGCTGGCCCGGCGTGGCGACACTTGCTCGGCACGACCGGTGGCTGGGACGATGGCAAGACCGCGCAGAGCATCGGCTTCCTGTGGGACGACGCGGTCGTCGAACTGCTGGCGGCGGAAGAGCTGCTGGCGTTCCCGCGCGAACTCGAGGGAGTCCCGATCTTCCACCGTGTGCCCGTCACCGCGTGCTTTCGCGTGCGCGCGACGGGCTTCGACTTCCGCATGGTGACCGTGCACCTCAAGGCAGGTCGCACCGAGAAAGACCTGCAGAAGCGCCGGCTCGAGGCGCAGACGCTGCACGACTGGATCGCAGGACTGGAGAGCACGCCGAACGAGGACCAGGACGTTGTCGTTCTGGGCGATTTCAACAGCGGCTTGCACGCCGAACCCGAAACCATCCTCGAGACTGGCGGCGCACTGCAGTACGTGATACCGGCCACGCCCACGCCGACGATCATGCACTTCGCCGAACAGATCGATCAGATCGCCGCGGCACCGGGCTTCACCGAGCTGCAGAAGGACTCGATGAAGGTGCACAACGACTTCGACGGCCTCGACAAGAACGCCTGGCGCAAGACCTACAGCGACCACTTCCCGGTCACGGTGAGCGTCGTGGCAACGGCCGACCGCGATCCGGAGGCGACGTTCTGGCACGGCAGCGCCTCCTTCGTGCTACCCGCGGTGCTTCGGCCCATCGCGCAGGCCCCGCCTCACAACGCACCAGCGCCAGCGGCGGAACTGCGCGCGTGGCCACCGAACGTGGGCACCTCGGTTCGCATCCTGACTACGGCGAACGGCGTGTTCACGGGCCGATTGATGGCCCTGCTGCCCGAGGGCCCCGGCGGCTGGATCGTGGTCGAATCCGCCGGGCGCGTCACAGCGGTGCCGTTTCCGCTCGTCGCCTCTCTTTCCCTGCTGTGACCCACCGCTGTTTGGTCTCTCGACCTGAGACCGGTGGAACCGTGGGAGGCGCCGATGGCAACGCAAAGCTGCCGACGGAAGAACCCCGAGGCCAACATCCGGGAAAATGCGTCCTGTCGCATGAAGGAGCCCGGTTACGATTGGGCGTGCGCAATTTCATTCGCACGCAACAATGGGCGCGCCGCCGCGTTCTGCCGCAACTCATCATGATGCCAAGAACCTTCAGTCTCGCCGCCTTTGCGCTGCTCGCCGCCTCGCCGCTGACCACCCAGCAACCGATCTACCACGCGGTTCACCAACCCGCCGCGGACCCGACCGTCGCCTCGCTCCCCGCGGGCACCATGCTGTCGGTCCCAGGTGCCTACACGGACTTCGTGCTCGCCGGAGGCGGGCAGTTCACGGAGTTGCCGAACGGCACGGCGCGCCTGACGGGACGCGTGTTCAGCGACGCCAGCATCTACTCAGCCTTCCTGGTCGACATTGCATTCACGGGGCACCTGACGCCCGCGAGTCCTGGCTATCCGCCAGCCGGCGCGCCCTACACGCAGCTCTTGCCATCGGCCTACGTGCCGTCGGGCAGCGTCGACCCGGCGACGTTCAGGTACTACACGGCCGCCAGCGGCACGCTAGTCGGCGTGCGCAACCTCGATGGCGCTGTGCTCTCGCTGCAACACAGCGGACCGATCCAGGTCGGCCTCGGCGCCAACAACCGCAACGCCACGCTCGGTCTGCAAGCCAACTTCACGGTCACGGTCACGCAGCAGCCGCCGTTTGGAATCTCGCCGACTGGTACGGCGAGCTTGCTCCTGGACCTCTCGCCGTTCCGCGGCGAAGACGCGACTCACCCGCAACCCGATCCACTGCGCACCAACCTGACCGCTGGCCGCGCCATGGTGTTGCCCGGCGTCGCTGGCGACTACCTGTTCGTTCCCGCCGGCGACTTTACCGAGTTCGATGACGGCCACGCCGAACTGTCCGGCACGCTGGCGCGCCTCGGCCAACTCGATGATGCGTGGGATCTCGTCATGACGATGACGAACCGCCTCGATCCAGGCCAGGCCGGCCACCCGCCTGCCTCCAGCCCGGTGTTGCAAATGCTGCCTTCGGCCTACGTCGCCAACGGCGGCACGATGGACCCGGCCCACTGGCACTACTACCAACTCGCCAGCGGCACACTGACCGGCACGGGCGCCAATGCAGGCGGTTCGCTGACGTTGGCCAACAGCGTCGCAGTACAAGTCGGTGGCGCTGCCAATCAAACCAACACCTACTTCGGCTACTACGGCCGGTTCGCGGTCA
>JBDSBS010000658.1:0-3235 GCA_039921435.1 Planctomycetota bacterium
CCGGTCCGCGGTTCAGGACGTGCGTGTAGATCATCGTCGTCGCCACGCTGGCGTGACCGAGCAGCTCCTGCACCGTGCGGATGTCGCTGCCATCCTCGAGCAGGTGCGTCGCGAACGAGTGCCGGAATGTGTGGCACGTCGCGCGCTTGCCGATGCCAGAGGTGAGCACGGCCTGCCGCACGGCGCCTTGCACGACGGTTTCGTGTAGGTGATGGCGACGCAGTTCGCCGCTCTCGGGGTGCAGGTAGTGCCGCGTCGCGGGGAACACCCATTGCCAGGGCAGTTCGCGGCCGGCATTGGGTAGCTTTTGCGACAGCGAGAACGGTAGTTCGACCCAGCCGCCGCCTTTGGCCAGGTCGCGCTGGTGCTGCGCGCGCACTCGATCGAGGTGGACACGGAGTCCCTCCTTGACGGCAGCGGGCAGCATCGTGATGCGGTCCTTGCTGCCTTTGCCGCGGCGCACGGTTATGTGGCTGCGGTCGAAGTCGAGGTCCTTGATGCGCAGGTGGCAGCACTCGAGCAAGCGCAGGCCGGCACCGTAGAGCAGGAGAGCCATCAGGCGCGGCACGCCGTCCATGCGGTCGAGCACGGCGCGGACTTCGGAACGCGACATTACGACCGGCAGGTGCTGGGGGCAGGGGGCGCGCACGAGGTCGTCCAGCCAGGGAAGGTCCTGGCCGAGGACGTGGCGGTAGAGGAAGAGCAGCGCGGCGAGTGCCTGGTTCTGGGTCGCCGCGGCGACACGCTGGGTGACGGCGAGATCGCTGAGGAAGGCTGTGAGCTCTGGGGCACCGAGCCGGGCGGGGTCGCGACGGCCGTGGAAGAGCCAGTAGCGGCGGACCCAGTCGACGTAGGCACGTTCCGTGCGCGGACTGTGATGGCGCAGGCGTAGCGCTGTGCGAACGCGATCGCCGAGCGTGGGCTGCGGAGCCGGAACAGGTGAAGGTGGCGCATCCATGATCACCAGAAGGGTGCTCTGTGCCACGCAGCCTTCGCGCGGTTGCAAGTTGCTCGAGAATCTTTCGCACGAGCATCTGGCGAAGGAGAACCAAGCCAACTGGGGAAGGTGAAACCAAGCATGTCCCAGACTCCCGCAATGACCTCGGCACGATCCTCCGCTCGCCACCAGCCTGGCCATCGGCCAACTGTTTCGGACTACGCGCCGTTGCTTGGTGGCAACCGCCGTCAAGCCCTTGTGCCACGGCCGCCACCAGCCACAGGCGCGATCAAACCTTATAGGCCGCCGCCGGCGCCCCAGAATCGTGATAGGTGGCGAGATGCCGACACCTGGTCAGCTAAACACTCCGAGCCTCCAGGCACAGCATCACCTCCCTCCGAGCTCCTGTGTACTCTGCGCGCCATCGGGTAGCCGCACCCGCGCGCGCACTGCGCCGGGCATGCCGAGCTGCGGAGCTGAATGCGAGAGGTAGCCGGACCCCGCGTGCACTTCGACCGCGCGGCGGCGGCCGTCACTGAACTCGAACACGATGCGAGTGCCGATCGCCATCGGATTGGCGGGCAGCTTCGGCAGCACGACTCGTGGGGACTGATCGTCATGCGAGAGGCGGAAGGCGCGCAGCGGGTCCGTTCACAATCTAGCCGTGCACTCGGGGCGTCGCATGCGCGGGTTCCCACAATTCGATCTGGTAACGCCGTTGGCAACGACTGCTGACGGCATGCGCATCACGCTCATCGTCGTGGGCAGACTTGTTGTCGAGGCGATCTCACTTCCAGGCGATCGAAGCACTCTTCGTGGCGCCAGCTTCTTCGATCTCGATCCGCCCATCGTCGAAGAACGGCTGTCGATCCTGCCTGACCGGCCGTCTTGCGTATGCACTGAAAATGCGTTGGCGAGATGGCATGACCGCTGTCGTACTCGATCCCCTCGCGTTCCTCGAACGCCTCACAGCACTGGTGACCGCGCAAGAAGCTCGTCAACTACGGTGTGTTCGCATCGGTCGCGTCGTACCGGCATCGCGTCGCACCAGCTCCAGTGCCGGCAAGGCCGACGGTGCTGGCGCCACCAACTGCACCGGAACCTCGGCTGGACTCACCTCCCGTGGTAGAACCGGATCGCCGACTTCGCCCAAACCATCCTCACCGCGTCCCGCATGCGCCGACCCGGGTGACTTTCTCGACGTCTTGACCGGCCCCCACTGCGGCTCAGCCCGCCGCCGTCCGCTGGCGATCCCCTAGTTGCAGCTCTCTGATCGGGGTGGCTGGGACGAAACTACAGTTCACTCCGCCTATCCACCGGGGTCAGTTCGGCGGGGCGCGGTGGAAGGGTGATCGTCTTCACCCCACTCTCGCGTTCGCGACGACGGACGTCCTCGAAGATCGCATCGAGGTCGTAGTTGAACCGACGTGCGTAGGCGTCGCGGATGGCGCGGACTTCTTCGACGATGGGGTCATCTGGCATTGGGCGCTACTCCTCCAGCAGTTCTTCGGGGGTGCAGATCGTCGGCGGGGCGAATCCCTGCTGACGGCAAACGGACTCGATCCTCTGCCTCAGCACAGCGTTGGCAATGTGTTTGCAGTTCCAGGTCACGAGGTAGTCGATGCCATGCACGGCGGCAGTTGCCACGTGCAGTGCATCGATCGTGGCATTTGGCGGGATGGCGCGCCCAGCGATCAGTTCGCGGGCAAGATCGTGAGCTGCCTTGACGACCGCGAGGCGCCCGATCCCGACCATCTCACGCAAGCGACGCTCTGCCGCTTCAGAGTCCCCACCGGCGAGTTCGTCGAGGACGAATTGGGAAACGAAGAGCTCGAACCGGTCCCGCTTCGCCCACCATTCGCGAGTGATCTGCTGGTGTGCCGCGGTGACCAGGTCGCGGCTCGGCAAGGAGGTGAGGTAGCTCACGACCGAGGTCTCGACGTACACCGTGGCGCTCATGGGAACCAGGACTCTACTCGCTCAGGTGGGTCAGCGTAGGCGTCTCGGGAAGTTGGCAGACGCTCCCGCCGACGATCCGGACACTGCCGCTGCAGATCCACGCCGCCGCCGTGCAGGGCAAGGTCGCTTTGGGGCCAGCCACAGGAACCGTGGCGCTCGAGAATCCCGCACACTTCTCGCCTTGCTGTCGGCGCGATCAACAACCGCAGCTTGTCGCGTTCGACGAAGCCCGAGTCCGCGCGCCGGACCGGGGGCGATCGGTCTACAACGCGAACAGGAAAAAGAGCGCCCAGAACGGGATCAGGAGCACGTCGATGGTCACTGCGAGCGGCGTCAACA
>JBDSBS010000659.1:0-10633 GCA_039921435.1 Planctomycetota bacterium
CGTCGTCGGTTGCCTCATGCTCGTGGCCGCGGTCGGCCTGTTCGCCTGGCCCGACTCCAGCGCGCCGCCGCGCGCGAGTGGCAAGCCGACCGTCGCACAGGGTTCGGCAGCACCGGCCGCGACCGTGCCCACTGCCGCCAGCGTGCCCGCGTCTTCAGACGAACGCACGACCGTCGCCACCGCCAGCCCAGCACCGGCCCCAACGCCGCTGCTCGGCTCGGTGCTCGACGTGCACGGCAATCCCGTCGCCGCGGTCGAGGTCGGCATGCGATTGCTCGACGGTGCGTTCGTTGCGCTGGGCCAGTCCGACCCGATGGGCAAGGTGGCGACGGCGCCGCAGTGGCCGCTCGGGCAACCGACGGTGAGCCCACCGTGGTATCTGCTCGCCGTGCGCGGCCCCTCGACCCGAACCGACGGCCCGACGCCGTTGTTCGTCGTCGCGCCGGGACGTGCGCTCGTGGTCACCGTGCGCGACGACGCGGGTGGCCTCTTGCACGGCACCCACGCGGACGTCGCGGCCTACGGCCTCGTCGACTTCCCGTTGGTGCTCGACGAAGCGAGCAAGGGGAACATGCCACGTTCGTTCGCCGCCGACACGGGCCGTCACCGCTTCGACCTCGTGCCGATCGCGTCGACGACGCTCGCGATCCGCAAGCCTGGCTACCTGCCGTGGACTGGCGCCATCGAGGCATCGACCCCGGCCGAGTTCGAGGTGACGTTGCGCGCCATCGAGAAGGGCCTGCGCGCGATCACGGGCTCGGTCACCGATGCGCGCGGCGCGCTGGTCGCCGGGGCGACCGTGGGGTTGGGTTCGCGGCGAGCGACGACCGACATGTACGGCAGCTACGAACTGCTGCTCGAGCCGGGCGCCAAGATCGACTCCGAGCAGGGTCTGTACGCCGTGAGCCAGGGATGGTACCCGACGATCGTGGCGGCGTTCGGCGGCAAGTTCTCCGCTAGCAACGAGCCCGTGCTGGTGCAAGACCTGCAGCTCTTGCGACCGAGTGTCGCGATCAGCGGACGGCTGCTCGACCACGCCAATCGACCGCAGCCGAACGTGAACGTCTACCCGTGGCAGGAGGCCAACGTCACCGACCACGATTCCGCCGAGGACCTCGCGGCGCCGAGCGACCGCAAGCCCCTGTCGCTGACCGGCAACCCCGTGCGCGCCTTCGATCGCACCGACGCCGAGGGCAGGTTCACGGTGCCTGGCCTCGATCGGCGACCGTACCGCTTGCGTCTCTACGAGCCGAAACTGGGTTGGGGTTGGACCACCGAGCCGATCGTCGGCGGCGTTCAAGACGTCGTCGTGGTGTTGCCCGCCGACCTGATGGGCCCAGTGAGTGGTGTGGTGGGCGCCCGCGACGGTACGCCTGCCGCCGGCCTCGCCATCACGGCCTACGTCGAAGTGCACGCGCGCGACGGCGGCGTGGCCTCAGCGGGTGTGCCGATCGCCGCCAAGACCGACGAGCATGGGCGATTCCACTTCGAGTCTGCACCCCGCCACGGCGTGTTCCTGACGCTGGACGGGGCCGACTGGATCACCACGAGCATCAGGCTCGACCCGACCGGCGGCACCACCGACCTGCGCGTCGTGCTGCCGCGGCGATGCCACGTGCGGGTGCAACTGAGCGACCCGAAGTGGGCCTCGGCGAAGGTCAGCTTCCTCGACGTGAACGACCAGCTCGTCGCCATCCACGAAGTTCGCGGCAGGCTGCAGATGATCCGGGAAGAGCACGATCTGCACGACGGCAAGTCGGAGGTGCTGTCGGTCAGCGAGGCAGCGGTCGCGATTACCGTGCAGGCGGCAGGTGCAGCAGAACTGCGCATTCCGGTCGTGCTGCGCCCCGGCAAGGTCACGACGATCGCACAGTGACGGCGTCGCCGCAGCACCCGACCACCCACACGCGCGCCGCGCCGGCCCGGCCGCATCGTGGCCGCCGGGAGCCATGGCCACCTGCGCGCTCGTGCAACCGGAGCCCGCAAGTGGCAACATGCGCCACCAGCATGGCGACGACGAAGATCCAGAACGCGGCCCCCAATCCCCTCGGCGACGAACTGCGCAGCAACCGTACGGCGAAACCGTGCGCAGTCGTCATCTTTGGCGCCACGGGTGATCTCACGAAGCGCAAGCTCGTGCCCTCGCTCATGGGCCTGGCCAAGGACGGCCTGTTGCCGTCGGGCTTCGCCGTGGTCGGCTTCGCGCGGCGGCCGTGGACCGACGAGTCGTTCCGCGAAGAGCTCGCCGACGGCGTCAAGCAGTTCGGCCGCTCCGAGACGCAGGCAGCCTTCGCCGAACTGGCCGAGTGCTTCACGTTCCACCAGGCCGACTTCGGCGACCTGCAGGGCTACAAGGATCTCAAGACCAAGCTCGAGCAGATCGACAAGCAGCGCGGCACGGCCGGCAACCGCATCTTCTATCTCGCAACACCGCCGAGCGCCTACTCGAGCATCCTGCAGAACCTCGCCACCGCCGGGCTGTCGAAGGAAGGCAACGGCCAATTTGCGCGCATCATCGTCGAGAAGCCGTTCGGCCGCGATCTCGACACGGCAGTCGCGCTCAACGAGCAGGTGCGCGAGGGCTTCCACGAGCGGCAAGTGTTTCGCATCGACCACTACCTGGGCAAGGAGACCGTGCAGAACATCCTGGCCCTGCGTTTTGCCAACGGCATCTTCGAGCCGCTGTGGAACGAGAAGTTCGTCGACCACGTGCAGCTCACCGTGGCCGAGTCGATCGGCGTCGGCTCGCGCGGCGGCTACTTCGAAGAGTCGGGCATCATCCGCGACATGATCCAGAACCACCTGATGCAGGTGCTCACGCTGGTCGCGATGGAACCGCCCTCGGCTCTGACGGCCGACGCGGTGCGCGACGAGAAGGTCAAGGTGCTGAAGGCGATCCGCTCGTTCCGACCCGAAGACGTCGAACTGGCGACGGTGCGCGCGCAGTACACGAAGGGTTCGTTCGCCGGCGAGAACGTCAAGGGCTACCGCGACGAAGAAGGCGTGCCCAAAGAGTCGGTGACCGAGACGTATGCCGCAGTGCGCCTGCACGTCGAGAACTGGCGCTGGTCTGGCACGCCGTTCATCCTGCGCTCGGGCAAACGCCTGCCGCGCCGCGTCACCGAGGTGGCGATCCAGTTCAAGCAGCCGCCGCACCTGATCTTCGAAGGCGGCAAGCCGCTGCAGCCCAACGTGCTTTTGCTGCGCATCCAACCCGACGAAGGTGTGGCCGTGCGTTTTGGCGCCAAGGTGCCCGGACCCGACGTCAGGATCCGCGACGTGCGCATGGACTTCCGCTACGGCACGGCCTTCGGCGGCGAGACGGCTGACGCCTACGAACGGTTGCTGTTCGACTCGATGCTCGGCGACGGCACGCTGTTCGCCCGACGCGACGAAGTCGAAGAGGCGTGGCGTATCGTCGACTCGATCGTCGCGGGCTGGAAGCAGAGCAAGCGGCGGCCCGAAGAGTACGTCGCCGGCACGTGGGGCCCCGAGGCGGCCGAAGCACTGCTGGGCGGCGAGCGCGTCTGGAGGAAGCCGTGAGCGCCACACTCGTGCGCACGCCGCCGCAGGCGACGACGCTGAAGCAGATTCCCGATGCGCTGGCGAAGTTGTGGCGCGCCTGTCTGCCCGACGAGCAGTGTTTGCCCGGCGGCCAAGGTGGTGACGTCTCGCGCGCACTGACGATCAACTTCGTCGGCATCGCCGAAGCCAGCGACGAACAGGCGCTGCGGGCGGCGGTCGAACGGTTGCAGCGGCGCTCGCCGTGCCGCGCGTTCTTGTTGTTCGTGAACGCACCTGGCAAGGAGGTCGCTGCCGAGATCAGCGCGACGACGCGCGGTCAGGGTGCTACGCGCGACATCGTGCTCGAGGAGATCGTGATCCGCGTGCCGCAGGGAGGCTTCGAGCAGATTCCAGGACTGCTGCGGCCGTTGCTCGTCAACGACCTGCCCAATCACCTGTACTGGGGTCTGGGATGGCCGAAGGACGAAGGGCAGTTCGACGAACTGTCCGGGCTGTGCGACCACACGGTCGTCGACACGGCGCACTTTGCGACGCCGGCGAAGAACCTGCCGTTGCTGCAGCAGCGGCGCGCGCAGGGGGCGCGGTTGACGGACCTGTCGTGGCTGCGGCTGCGACCGTGGCGACGGGCGCTGGCCGAAGCGTTCGAGCGCGTGCCGTGGCAGAAGGGTTCGTCGACGACGTGCGCGATCCGACATGGCAAACACGGCGAGGCGGCGGCGCGTTTGCTCGGGGATTGGCTGACCGAGCGACTCGGCGCCAAGTTGAAACTCGAGGCAGATGGCAAAGAAGGGGGAACGGGCCCCGTGCACGTGAAGCTGCTCACGGGCGGCTTCGAGCTCGAACTCAGTGTCGCGCAGCAGCAAGTCGTCGCACACCTGACGACGCCCGAGCACTGCTACTTGCCGTTCAAAGTGCCGACGCCGCGCAGCAGTGACGGGGACCTGCTGGCAGCGGCGATCGACATGGATTCGTGAGGCCACTCACTGCATGACCTTCGCCCCGCGCTTCCGCATTACCAACCTGATTGCCGCTGCCCTGACCGTGATCGAGCGAGCTCGCGGTTTCCTCGAGGCAGCCACGCTCTCGGACGACTGGATCCGGCGCATGAGTGATCGGGCACTCATCCGCGAAGCCCACCACACCACTCACATCGAAGGCACTCAGTTGACGCTCGAGCAGGCCGAACGCCTGTGGGCTGGTCACAACGTCGCCGACGCCACTCCGGACGACATTCGAGAGCTACTGAACTATCGCGAGGCGTTCCATTTCGTCTCCGACTACCTCGACCACGGCGAGCCTGTCACCGAAGGGCTGGTCCGCGAGATCCACAAGCGGCTCGTCGCCGACGTGCGCGGTGGTGCTGGCCAACCCGGCGCGTATCGCACAATCCAGAACTACGTCGTGAACGACGCGACCAAGCAGGTGACCTACACCCCACCGCCACCGACCGACGTGCCCCCGCTCATGCAAGAACTGGTCACCTGGCTTCGGCAAGAGGCGGCGACTCATCCGGTGCTCGTTGCCGGGATCGCCCAGTTCCAACTCGTACACATCCACCCCTTCGTCGATGGCAACGGCCGCACTTCCCGCCTGTTGTCCACGCTCTGCCTCTACCGCGCTGGCTACGACTTCAAGCGCCTGTTCACCATCAGCGAGTTCTACGACCGAGACCGCCGTGCCTTCTATGCCGCGATTCAAAGCGTGCGAGCAAGCGATTCGGATCTGACCAGCTGGCTCGAGTTCTTCGTTGGCGGTCTCGCAACGCAGATGACCGAAGTCAAGTCCAGGGGCACGGTCGCCATTCGCGCTGATCTACTGGCGAACGCACACGGCCTCAATCTGCGCCAAACCGGAGTCCTGGATCTGCTGCTGGCGCACGGCAAGGTGACCATCGACGACCTCGAGGTCCGATTCCCCGAAAGCAACCGCCGGAGCCTGCAGCGGGACCTGAAGCTTCTGCTGTCGAAGGGGTTGTTGCGGGAGGTCGGGGCGGGCGTCACGGACCCCACGCGCCACTACGTCGCGGGCGAGAGCTGTGACAAGCTGTGACAGTGAGCTGTGACAAGCTGTGACAGTGAGCCGCGGCAAGCGATCGCGCAGCGATCGAAGAACTTGGCTATCTGGCTCTCGTTGACCCTGACGCCGCGCTGTCGCAACCTCGGGACCATACCGAGCTCGACGAACGCACAATCCGCCGCAGCGCGCTGCAGCGACGCCGGTATCGTGCCGCGCATGGCCATTCGCCGGATCACACCTTGGCTTTTGCTGCTCGCCGCCACCGCCTGCAGCACCGTGCAAGACGACCTCAGCCGCCAGTTGTTGAAGCCCCCACCAGGTTGGCTCGCGGAACCCGCAGACTTCGGTCTCACAGCGGAGCACGTCGAGATTCCGCTGCACAGCGAGGCTTCGCTGACCGGCTTCTGGATTCCGAATGCCGAGGCGCACGGCCGCACCGTCGTGCTGTTCCACGACGAACGCACCAACGCGAGCGTGCTGCACCCCTATTACCGGTTCCTGCACGAAGCGGGCCTCCAGGTACTCGCCTTCGATCCGCGCGGCTACGGCCGCAGCAAAGGAATACCGACGCTGCAGGCCTGGCTCTACGACCTGCCCACGCTGTTCGACTGGCTGCATGCGCGCCCCGACGTCGATCGCGAGCAGGTCGCGTTCTTCGGCACGGGACTCGGCAGTGTGGCCGCGCTGTGGGCGGCGCGCACGCAAGGCCCATGCAAAGCGCTCGTGCTCGAAGGGCTGCCGAGCTTGCGCGACATGCTACGCGAAGGCATGGGCGACGACGCATCGGCCCTGAGTGCGTACACGCTGGGCTGGGTCGAGTTCGCGGGCTTGCCCGAAGGCATCGAGCCGGACGAAAATGCACCACGAGTCAAGGCGCCCGCGTTGTTCGTGCTGGGCGACGAAGAACCGGCCCGCGACAGGCGCGCCTTGTTGCGCGCCTATGGCGAGTACGGGGGCCCCCGACAACTGTGGGTGCTGCGCGCCACGCGAGCCGCTCCGAACGGGATGCTGACCTACGACGGCGAGTACGAGCAGCAGATCGCGACGTTCTTGCAGTCAGCCTTCGCCAACGCCCCCGAACACCTGGCGACGACGTGGCGCAAGGCAAACGACGCCAGCGACGGTCAGGCGTGGTACGAGCTGGAGATCTCGCCGTCGCAACCGATCCCGGAACCCACCGCCGTCGAAGCGTGTGCGTTGCTCGCCGATGGTTCGCCGCACTACGCCCGCACGTGGCTCGAGGGTGCGCGCACGACGGTGCGCATCAAGTTGCCTGCTGCGCCCCAGTTCACAACTGCGGTGCGAGTCTTCGCTGCCGACCCCGATGCCGCCGAAGTGTTCCGCCGCCGCGAGACACCGCTGACGCGATCGGGCGCTGCTATTGCCCCACTGCTGCCCGCCGTCGATGAGCTGCGCAATGACCAACTGACGCCAGCCGGCAAGGCGCAGCTCGCTGCGGACCTGAAGGCGGCAGAAGCTCGCGAAACGTTCCACCCGCTGCTCGCCGCCGAATTCGCCGACGTATTTGCGCGACTCGGCCAATCGCTACTGGCCAGCACGGACCGTGAGCAGCACGCCGAAGGTGCGCTCTGGCTGCAACGAGCCATCGCCGCAGCACCGGCTGAGCCCCGATTGCACGTCTGGCCGGGGCCAACCGCGACCTATGGCTATCCTCGAGAAGACTCGATCGCGACCGCACGGCGCCTGCTCGCAGCACCGGCGAAGTAGCTGGCAGCGTTGCGAGCTCTTGGCTCGCCCGAACCCGCCCGGCCCAGTCCCTACCAAGAACCAAGTCCCTACTTCGGCTCGGTCACGCTGTGCGGCGACTGCGCCTTGTGCGAGTGCTCGTGCAGCGGATGCGGGTGCCAGCCGACAATGAAGTACATCGCCATGTAGCCGAGCACGTAGCCGACGACCACGTGCCAGCCCTGCACGACCCAGTTCTTCACCGACTTGGCCTCAGTGAACAGACCCGAGATCGCGACGCCTGCCGAGGAGCCGAACCACAACATCGAACCGCCATAGCCAACCGCGTAGGCAAGGACGCCCCAGTCGTAGCTGTTCTGTTCGATGGCGAGCTTGGTCAGCGGGATGTTGTCGAAGAACGCCGACACGAAGCCGAGCCCGAACGTGGTCCACTCCGTCGCCGCCGGCAGCGATTCGACGGGCATCATCGATGCCGTCATCACGAGGCTGACGAGGAAGAACATGCCAGTCGCAGCTCCGGGCAGCACGCGCCAGTCGGGCTTGCGCAGCAGGCTGCCGATCGCGATCGCGATCCACACACCGAGGGCCGGGAAGTCGAACAAGATGTTGGTCGCGATGGTGCCGACGACGACCAGCAGCACGATGCCGACCTGCACGAGATCGACAGGTGGCGGCTTGCTCTCGGCTCGCACCAGCGGCTGCAGCGCGTTCTGTTGGCCGCTCGCGAAGTAGCCGAAGAAGGCGAGCGAGACCACGGCACCGATGGCGGCTTCGACGACCCACAATGGGGAAGCACCCTCGATCCACATCATCGTCGTCGTGGTGTCACCGATGACCGATCCAGCACCGCCCGCGTTGCTTGCGGCGACGATCGCCGCGAGATAGCCGATGTGCACTTTGCGGCGGAACAACGTGATCGCTGCCGAGCCGCCAATGAGGGCCGCCGCGATGTTGTCGAGCAAGGACGACATGCAGGCCACGAGCACGAGCAGCAGGAACGCGCCCTTGCGCCCGGACGGCAGCACTTCGGTGAGCTTCTCGGGCAGGTTGCTGCGCTCGAAGTAGTTCGCCAGCACCGAGAACCCGAGCAACAAGCCCGCCAGGTTGACGAGGATGCGCCACTCGTGCACGAGGTGTTCGCCCAGACTGAAATCCGTTGCCACAAGGCGCGTCACCAGCACGAGGCAGAGTCCACCAACCGCGATCTGCAGCGCGTACTTGTGGAAACGCGCGATACCGAGCAGCGTGAGAGCGAAGAATCCGAACAGGAGGGCGTTGGTCACGTCGCGAAGGCGTCGAGGAGGGGCGGTCTCGAGGACTGCCGTCATGGTGCGTGCCAGCGACACGCTGCGCCACCCTTTTCGACGGCGGCCGAGCGACCCCAGCCGCGAGCGCGACCCTGGGAATAGGCTCAGCGCACCGGCTTGCTCGGCACCTGCACCGCTTCTGCGGGCACGGCCGTCGACTCGGCCGCGTGCTTGGGCGCATGCACGTGCCAGCCGAGCAAGACCAGCATCACGAAGAAGCCCAGCACATAGCCGACTGCCACGTGCCAACCCTGTACGAGCCAGTTCTTGGCCGACTTCGCTTCCGGGAACAGCCCCGAGATCGCGACGCCTGCCGACGAACCGAACCAGAGCATCGAACCGCCGTAGCCGACGCAGTAGGCCAAGAAGCCCCAGTCGTAGCCACCTTGCTTGATGGCCAACGCTGTCAGCGGGATGTTGTCGAAGAACGCGGAGACGACTCCGAGGCTCAGCGAGGTCCACGGGGTCGCCGTCGGCAGCGAGTCGACCGGCATCATCGAGGCCGACATCACGAGGCTCAGCAGGAAGCACATGCCGAGCGCAGCGGGCGGCACCACCCTCCAGTCGGGCCGGCGCAGCACACAGCCGAGCAAGATCGCGCCCCAGACTCCGACGGCCGGAAAGCCCCAGACGAGGTTCGTGCCAATCGCGCCGACGAGGATCGCAAACACGATGAACACCTGCGCCAGATCCACCGGCTTGGCGGCGTGCTCGGCCCTGACGAGCGGCTGCAGAGCATTCTGCTGCCGACTGGCGAAGTAGCCGCAGAAGGAAACTGCGACGACTGCACCGAGGCTCGCCTCGACCACGTCGAGCGGCGAGACGCCGGCGAGCCAGATCATGGTCGTCGTGGTGTCGCCGACGACCGAGCCGGCCCCGCCCGCATTGCTCGCAGCGACGATCGCGGCGAGGTAACCGACGTGCACCTTGCGTCGAAACAGCGTGATCGCCGCTGCGCCGCCAATCAGCGCCGCCGCGATGTTGTCGAGCACCGACGACATGAGGGCGATGAGCACGAGCAGCAGGAAGGCTCCCAACTTGCCCCCGGGCAGGACCTCCGTGAGCTTCTCCGGCAGATTGCTGCGTTCGAAGAAGTTCGCCAGCACGGCAAAGCCGACCAGCAGCCCACCCAGATTGACGATGGTCTGCCACTCGTGGGCGATGTGGTGACCGAGGTGGAAGTCGGTCAGGAAGACACGCGTGCACAGGACAAGACACAGCCCAGTCACCGCGATGGGCAGGGCGCGCTTGTGGTACATGGCGATCCCGAGCAAGGTCGCCGCGAACAGTCCGAACAACAGGTAGTTGGTCACAGAAAGAACGACTCCGGGTAGAGACGGGTCGCAGCGCGGCGGATCATCGCATGAAACGCGGCGCGTAACACCCTGAGCAATCAGCATCGACCGTGCGGGCCTTCGAGCCGTATGCCACGCGCTGCTTCGCCCTACGACGTAGACACGCTTCGATGCCATGGCCGCAGCGTCCGGCACGCCCATTGCCGGGACACGCGGTCGCCCACACCGGTCACATCAGGGGCCGCGATCAACGGGCATCGATGTCCACCCAGACGAGGCGGTGGTCGGACGCTTGCACGAGGTTGGCCCCAGGCTCGTGCGCGAGCGGCCAGAACACCGCGCTGTGCACGACATCGAACGCGCGCGCGGGCAGCACGTAGTCGACGCGCAGGTTGCCCGGCCCACTGCTCGGTCCATTGCCGACCTCGTCGGGGAAGTCGCCGGTGTCCAACGCCGGGTCCCCGACGTGCGTCGCGTTGGCCCCCCACTGCTTCAAGCTCTGCTCGGGTCCACCGGCGCTCATGGGCTTGCTGTCCTGCACGCGCGCGTGAGCCAACAGAGCGACGAGCGCTTCGCGACGAGCGTCACCGTCGTGCGGATCGCAGTTGAAGTCGCCCATCAGCACGAACCGCTCGCCTTCCGCGAGTCCACCAACCACGCCGGCATCGTCGGCCATCCACGCCTTGCCCGGAGTGAGGTAATCGATCCAGAAGCGGATCTCGTCGTGGTTGCGGCAGCCGTTCCTGTCCTCCGGTCCGTCGAACACCGGCGGCGTCGGATGGC
>JBDSBS010000660.1:0-3590 GCA_039921435.1 Planctomycetota bacterium
GAGTCGCCAAGGCTCATGTCGTCCCGCAGTTGGACACAAGCTTTAGGGAGCTGGTTGCCGATGTGTTGTGAGTTCCGCGGCGACGGAACCGGTGACCAAATATGGTTGAGCAACTGAACCAGCCAAACAAGACGGGAAAGCGAGCGACGATCTTTGCCGTGACCTCGGGCAAGGGGGGCGTAGGCAAGACCTCGCTCTCCGTCAACATCGCTTGCGAGTTCAGCCGACGCGGCTACCGCACAATCATCGTGGATGCGGACCTTGGCCTGGCCAATGCCCACATCCTCGCAGGCATCAAGCCGGCCAAGACGCTCTCGGACTACATCGATGGATCGGCCGCGCTCTCGGACATCATCGAGACAGGGCCGAGCAAGGTGAAGTTCATCAGCGGCGGCAGCGGCGTCCGAGAGATGGCCAACCTCGACGACAACGGTCGCGCTCGCATCTGTGTCGCCATCGAGGAGCTCGCGCCGTTCTGCGACGTGATCATCCTGGACACCGGAGCCGGAGTGTCGAAGGGGGTGACGGACTTCGTCACCCTCGCGGACCACACGATTCTCGTCACGACGAGTAACTTCGCGGCCATCGCCGATGCCTACGGCATCGTCAAGGTGGTCGTGCAGGACGGCTACACCAAGCCGATCCACTGCATCGTCAACCGCGTGCGTTCGCCGGAAGAAGCCGAACAGGTGTTCCTCAAGCTCAAGGGCTGCACCGAGCGCTTTTTGGGCTTCGACCTCAACTGGCTCGGGCTACTGCCGGAAGATAGCTCCGTTGAGGGCGCCGTTTTGAAGCGGTCGCCATTCAGCGAAGTCTTCCCCGGCAGCGTCGCATCGCGCTACCTCGCGAAGTTGGTTTCGAGCCTCGAGAAGTTCGTCGCGGCTCCGAAACCGACTCCGCAGGCCGCGAAGAGCTGACGGGAAGGGCACTAAACCTGGCAGGTGGGAGCCTGCCGCATTGATAACTGGGAACTAGGGGATTCAGGGATGACCCGCACGACGAAGCAGGATGCGACGAATCGCATGGATCAGGCGACGGGCAAGTTCACGGCGGCGGCCGAGGAAGCCTTCGGCCGACAAGCAAACAAGGGAATACTGGCGGACACGGTCGCCGAGGAACTCAACGTTCCGCGGCGCACGGCGGCTCGCGTTCTCGATGCCGTACTCGACGCCGTCAGCGACTTGCTCCGCAGTCGCGGCAAGGTCGCGGTGAAGGGCTTCGGCACCTTCGAGCGACGCATCCGCAAAGGGCGCGCGTACAAGCACCCGTTGACTGGGGAGAGCATCGACGTCGCCAACAAGGAGACGATCATCTTCAAGCCCAGCGATCAGCTCATCGTTGAGACGCGGACCAACGCCGCGCCTCGGGCGAAGAAGTCGCCAGGCTTGCCGACCGACGACATCCTCTTCAAGGGCTGACCGACGGATTCACGGGGCGATCAACGCCCATACCCGCGGGGAGACATCGACACGTCGATCCTCCCCGCTTGACGTTTAGAGACGGGGCCGGAACATCGAGCAGCCCCAGACCGGGCATTCTCTGATGACCTCGAGCGCAAACAGGCTATCTTCTCGGCAGTGACCGGGACCGAGCAAACCCCCGAGGAGTTCCTAGCCGCATGCGTGCAGTTCGACGTGCGACCAGGTGACGTCGCTGCCAACCTAGCGGCGATGCGAGCGGGTGTGGACGAGGCTGTGGCGGCGGGCTCCAGACTCTGCGTCTTGCCCGAGCTCTGGTCGACTTCCTTCTTGGCGAAGCTCGATGCGACGCTGATGCGCGAGGCGCAATCCGCGGAAGAGGAGTTGCGCGAGATATCTGCTGCGCATGGCCTCGTGATCGTCGGCAGCACCATCGAGGTGCTCGGGGATCAGGTGTTCAACACCGCTCACGTGTACGAGAACGGCAGCTTGCTGGACTCCTACCGCAAGATCCACCTGTTCTCTCCCAACCTCGAGCACAGGTTCCACTCGCCCGGAACGGAACCGAGGATCGTCGCAACCAAACTGGGACGACTCGGCGTGCTCATCTCCTACGACCTGAGATTCCCGGAACTGTCGCGCTACTACTTCCACAAGGGGGCGGAGATGCTGGTGGTGCCTGGCCAGTGGCCCGAAGCGCGCGCCCAGCACTGGCGCACGCTGCTGCGAGCGCGCGCCATCGAGAACGAGATCTTCGTGCTCGGCTGCAACCGCACTGGGCAAGAACCGTCCCAGAAGAACGGTGAGCCGATGGCATTCCCCGGCGACGCGCGCATCGTCGATCCAACCGGCGAAGTGCTGGTCGCCGGTTCGGGTGATGCGGGGGCCGTGGTGGCCCCCATCGAGCTGCGAAAGGTGCGCACGATGCGCAGGATCCTGCCGATCGAGCAGGACGTGCGACCCACGGTCTACCGACACATGTTCGAAGAAGCGTGGCCGCTCATGGTGCGCCGCAGCCGCGAAGGGCAGGGTGCAGCCACGAGCACGCCCGACGACGGGCACCCCGACGATTCCTGACGCGCTATTCGACGAACGCTTGCAGCTGACGCAACTTGCCCGGTCGTTTGATGCGGCCGATGGCTGCGTTCTGCAGCTGGCGCACTCGCTCCGCCGTGATGCCGAGATCGGTAGCGATTTCGCCGAGCGTTTGCGGCTGCTTCCCGTCGAGGCCGAACCGCCGCCGCAGGATGCCCTGCTCGCGAACGGGCAGATCAGCCATGACGTCATCGAGAACTTGGCGAAGGTCACCGACGGGAATGGACTCGGGGATTGGCAGCAGGCTTTCGTCCGGCAAGAGCCGGCCCAGCGCCGATCCATCATCGCCGCCCAATTCCGCGTCCAAACTGACAGCGTAGCGACGCGTCGACAGCACGCGTCCGACCTTCTCGGCCGAGATCCCGATGCGGGCCCCTATTTGCTCGTGAGAAAGCTCGTTGCCATCGCGGCGACCAGACTCCTGCGCACGTCGGATCTTGCCGAGCACCTTCTGCACCCAGATCGGAACGCGCACCGTGCGAGAACTATTGTAGAGCATCTTCAGCACGGCCTGATGAACCCAATACTGCGCGTAGGTCCGGAACCGGACATCGCGCCGCCAATCGAAGCCATCGATGGCCTGGAACAGCGACGCGTTGCCCTCTTGAATCAGATCCGCAGAGTCGACGCCAAGACCGCGGTACCGATTCACGGTGCCGAGCACGATGTAGAGAGCCCCCTCGACGTAGAGGTTACGGAGTCCTTCGAACTGCGCAAAGACGGACTCGACCCAAGCACGATCGATACCACGCACCTTTGGCAGCACGCGGATGGCCTCGATGATCTGTTTCGCGGGTTGCCTCAGCAGGTCGCTTGCGGCGGTCGCAGGGAATCCCATCTCGGCGAGGCAATGGGCGACCAGCCCGCGAAGGAACTCGTGGCGCCGCGCCATCCGGAACTCTTCTTCGCGGTCCATCGGCGCAATCCGGCGCAGTTCGGCCTGGTATGCACTGCCACGAACGTCCGGGAAGTCGGGGATGACTGCCTGATTGGCAGAACCAACGCGGGAAACGCGGTACCCCTCGAGATCCAACGTGGCGCGGCACGCTGTGAACTGACGCGCCAGACGTCGAGCCT
>JBDSBS010000661.1:0-2565 GCA_039921435.1 Planctomycetota bacterium
CGTCAGGCTTTCGCCCATTGCGGAAGATTCTCGACTGCAGCCTCCCGTAGGAGTCTGGGCAGTGTCTCAGTCCCAGTGCGGCCGACCACCCTCTAAGGCCGGCTACCCGTCGTAGCCTTGGTAGGCCATTACCCTACCAACTAGCTGATGGGCCGCAATCACCTCTGCGAGCAGGCGGTCCCAAAGGATCCCGCCCATTTACTATGCAAACCATGCAGTTCGCATAGACCGTCGGGTCTTAGCCTCGGTTTCCCGAGGTTATTCCCGTCTCGCAGGCAGCTTGATTACGTGTTACTCGCCCGTCCGCCACTCTACTCACCTTGCGGCTTTCGCGTTCGACTTGCATGCCTCATCCACGCCGCCAACGTTCGTTCTGAGCCAGGATCAAACCCTTCACTTGAAGTATCTTCAGAAAGGTTCGTCTGACCTATTTGTCGCTTACCTCGCCAACTTCCGCTGGCAAGGTGGCTTTCGCTGCCACGCCTAACACTCGCCAAAACCTCGCGTCCAACCTCGCGGTCAAACTCG
Organism: Planctomycetota bacterium; assembly: GCA_039921435.1. Classification (GTDB taxonomy): domain Bacteria; phylum Planctomycetota; class UBA1135; order UBA1135; family UBA2386; genus DASVAL01. Next base: position 529 of record JBDSBS010000661.1, read on the forward strand.
AAGTCCCGACGGCACCTCGGCGCGCAGCCTCGCTCACACACTTTCTTTCGAGGCCACCCAAAATGTCAAAGATCTGCTGGTCGAGACCTCTCGGCCTCAACTGCGGGGGGGGAGAAGGTAGCGAGCCATCGAAGCTCGTCAAGGTCAACCCGCAGTTTTTGTTTCGGCAATCAGGGCCGGTCGCGAGGGATCGGGGCCAGCCGGCGCTCCGCGCGGCTCAGCTCCGACAGGCGGCGAGCATGCCGACTTCGAGGGCCCCCGCCTCGCGCAACAGTCCAGCGCAACAGCGCGCCGTTGCACCGGAAGTGAACACATCGTCGATCAACACGATGCGCCGGCCAACGATCCGTGCGGGGTTTGCCAACCGGAAAGCCCCGTCGATATTTCGCTCGCGCGAAAGCACGCGCGGATCGCCCTGGGGCAGAGTAGCTCGTGCGCGTGCCAACACCCCGGACTCGACCATGAGCCCGAGCCGCCCGGCGACCCGGCGTGCCAGCCACTCGGCCTGATCGAAGCCGCGCTGCCGCCTGCGCGCAGCATGCAACGGCACCGGCACCAACAGGGCGCGCTGCCATACCCGGTCCGCGTCTGCGGCCCAGCATGCCACCATGGCCCGAACAAGCCATCGCCCCGCCGAAGCGTCCCCGTCCAGTTTGAGACGCCGCACGAGCGCGCCGCCTGTGCCAACGAAACGAAAGGGCGCGGCCAGGCGCCGCAGCCCTCGCAGGTCGCGATGGTCCGCACCGCACGCAAGCCCCGCGGCAAGAACGGGCTCCCCGCAGCGCGGGCACGCCGGTTCCCGACGCCGCACGAGGTGTTGGTGGCAGGCCAGACACAGACCGTCCGCTGGTTCGCCACAGCCAGGGCAAGCGGGTGGTAGGAGAAGGTCGCACAGAGCACGCCGCAGCTCCCGCGCGGGCCGGCGCCACGTCAGCCAGTTGGTTTGCACCTCCTAGTGGCTCGGCGAACCCCATTGTTGCCAAGAATCCTCACGCGCCGCACCAGGCGTGTCGAGACAGCGTCGTCAAGGAGAGGCTCCGCATTTCCTAGGCGGTCAGCGTCCGGTTGACCGACAACTGGTGCCCAGCGAGCGAATGCCAGTGTGCCAGCGCGGCGACCGCTCGCCTAGGAGTCTGCGCCACGGGAAGCGATTCGGCCAACATGGCAGCCATGGAACGTCGAGTTTCGACTTTGAAGCCACCAGCCTCTGCATGCAGAAGTTGGCGCTCCGTCGACTCGGTTTTCCCCGGTGGCGCAGACTCCTAGCGACCGGGCAGCGCGATGCGCCGCGCGCGATCAGCCGTCGAACTCGGCTTGGTCGGGTTCTGCACCCCCAAGGCATGCCGCACCCGCTGCACGTAGACCTCGACCGTCATGTCCTTGGCGTGCGGAACACCGAGGGCCTCACCAATCTCCTTGGTGATCTCCATGTTGTCGGTGAACGACCATTCTTCGGTCTGAAAGAACTCGCGCAACAACTTGCGGAACGCCCGCCGTGAACTGTAGGCCCCGATCGAATACACGGCCCCGGCAAACGCGACGATGCCGATGCAGAACGCCAGCGTCGTGATCTCCATGTTCCACGTCGCCACGACCTGCAGCAGGAACCCGGTCGTCAGGAAAAGGAAGCCGATGATCACCTGCATGTTGTTCAATGCGGTGTCGCGGACCTTCAACAGGCTCCGGATCCCAACCCCGAGAGCATCTTCCAGTGCTTTCCTCGGCTCGCGGAATCGAATCGAGTTCGCCAGGAAGAAGACCCCCACCACGTTGCAGGTGAGGCCAATGACGGCAAGTTCGGGGTTTTCCATGATCAAGACGCACCGCAGAGCACCGACGAGCCGAAACCTGAACTGACCGTTTCAGGGCTCGGTTGGGGCATTCCGACAGGCGCGCAAGCGTGCATGCTAGCTGCCCGTGGCACTGCTTCCAACTTCGGCACGAAAAGCACCGATACCGGGGAGACCAAACGTGCTTGGCTCTTCCAGATGCCGCTGGCACCGGTACTTCCGCTTCTTACCATCCATGTCTTCCAGC
>JBDSBS010000662.1:0-3164 GCA_039921435.1 Planctomycetota bacterium
ACGCGACGCAAGGCCAGGCGATGATGCACCACGTCTTCCACGGCTACGGGGCATTCCGCGGCAACATCGAAGAACGCACGGCCGGCGTGCTGGTGTCGATGGCGCAAGGCTCGACGACGTTCTACGCCATGGACGGCCTGCGCGACCGCGGCGTGTTCTTCGTGCCCGAAGGTGCCGAGGTCTACGAAGGCATGGTCGTCGGCGAAAACTGCAAGGACAACGACCTCGTCGTCAACGTCGTGCGCGAGAAGAAGGCGACCAACATCCGCAGCTCCAACAAGGAGACCTTCGTCAAGATGCCGCCGCCGCGCTCGTTCAACGTCGAGGACGCGCTCGAGTATGTCGGTGAGGACGAGCTGGTCGAGATCACGGCCAAGTTCGTGCGCCTGCGCAAGCAGCACCTCAAGGAGACGGAGCGCAAGCGCAACGAGCGGTCGCGCGAGACGGTCTAGGCGCCCAAGAGCACATTCGGTCTAGCCATGCAGCCGTGGCGGCCCTGCCGCCGCCCTTGCCTCGATAGCGTCCTTGATGCCATCATAGCTATCATGGCTCAACTCATCGTGCGCAACCTCGAAGACGACATCCGCGACAAGCTCCGCGCGCTTGCCGCCGAGCACGGGCGCAGCATGGAAGAAGAAGTGCGCGAGATTCTGCGCACGGCAGTTCTGGCGGCAACGCAACCCTTGGAGAAGCTCGGCACGCGGCTCGTCGAGCGCTTCCGTGGATGCAACCTCGAAGACGATGAGGTCGAAGAACTCAGAGGACATCCGGCGCGTCCGGCCGACCTCGGCTGATGATCATCCTCGACACCAACGTCGTTTCGGTGTTCATGAAGGAAGTGCCGGACGAGGCAGTTGTAGCGTGGCTCGATCGTCAGCCCGCTGGCTCAGAGTGGACGACAGCCATCACGGTATTCGAGGTTGAGTACGGACTCCACCGACTGCCCGAAGGCCAGCGGCGCAAACACCTCGAAGCCGCCTTTCACGCCATGATTCACGAAGACTTGGGGGGGCGAGTATTGCCATTCGACACGCCCGCGGCGATGGCGGCGGGTCCGCTCGTCGCAGCGCTTCAAGCTCGAGGATTCAACACGGAGATTCGCGACATGCAGATCGCGGGCATAGCACGTGTACGCAACGCGCCTGAAGCAACGCGAAACGTGAGAGACTTCGAGCAAGCTTGTGTGGTGCGCAACCCGTGGGAGGAGGCATGACGGCGCCGCCACTCGTCGGCGTGATCATGGGTTCGCGTTCGGACTGGGAGACGATGCGCCACTGCAGCGCCACGCTCGACGAACTCGGCGTGCCCCACGAGTGCCAGGTCGTCTCCGCCCACCGCACGCCGGACTGGCTCATGGAGTACGCGAGCACGGCCGAAGCGCGCGGCCTGCAGGTCCTGATCGCGGGTGCTGGTGGTGCAGCGCACCTGCCCGGCATGGCGGCCAGCAAGACCGTGTTGCCCGTGCTCGGTGTGCCGATCGAAGTCGGGGCGATGCGCGGCATGGACGCGCTGTTGGCGATCGTGCAGATGCCGAGCGGCGTGCCCGTCGGCACGCTGGCGGTCGGCAAGCCGGGCGCGATCAACGCAGCCCTGCTCGCCACGTCGATCCTCGGCGTGCACTACCCCCACCTGCGGTCTGCGCTCGCAGCTCGGCGCGCGCGCATCACCGCTGAAGTGCTCGCTGCGCGCGATCCGCGGCAGGACCCGCACTGATGGTCATCGGAATCCTCGGTGGCGGCCAATTGGCGCGCATGCTCGCCCTCGCCGGCGCGCCGCTGGGCCTGCGCTTTCGCTGCCTCGATCCTGCCGCCGATGCCCCAGCCGGCCACGTCAGCGAACTGGTCGTCGGCGCCTACGACGACCCCGATGCGCTGCAGAGGCTCGTGCGCGGCGCGCGGCTCGTGACCTTCGAGTTCGAGAACGTGCCGGTCGCGGCGGTGCGATGGCTCGAGGAACACGTGGATGTCGCACCTGCACCCCAGGCCCTCGCCATCGGCCAGGACCGCGTGCTCGAGAAGCAGCTGTTCGGTTCGCTCGGCATGGCCGTGCCCGAGTTCCGCGCCGCCGACACGGCGGCCGAACTACACGCCGCAGTGGCCGCGGTCGGCGCGCCGTGCATCGTCAAGACCCGCCGCCTCGGCTACGACGGCAAGAGCCAGGTGCGCTTGCAACCGGGTGCCGTGCTGCCCGCTACCATCGACGCTGCGTTCGCCGAGTTGCACGCCCCAGGCACAGGCGGGCTCGTCGTCGAACGCTTGGTGCCGTTCGATCGCGAACTGTCGGTGTTGGCGGTGCGCGGCCGAGATGGCCGCATCGAAACGTGGCCGCTGGTCGAGAACGTGCACCGCGGCGGCATCCTGCGTCACAGCCGCGCGCCCGCACCCGACCTGCCACCGGCCACGGCTCGCAGCGCCGTGCAGTTCGCCAGCGCCGTGCTCGAACACCTCCGCTACACAGGCGTCCTGGCGATCGAGCTGTTCGACCTGGGCGGCAAACTGCTCGCCAACGAGATGGCGCCGCGCGTGCACAACTCGGGGCACTGGACGATCGAAGGCTCGGTCTGCTCGCAGTTCGAAAACCACCTGCGCGCCATACTCGGCCTGCCGCTCGGCGACACTTCGATGGCCGGCGGCGGCTTTGCGACGATGATCAACCTGATCGGTGAACTGCCGGCGCGGCCGAGCCTGCTGGCGTTGCCCGGCGTGCACGTGCATGGCTACGGCAAGCTGCCGCGCGCTGGGCGCAAGCTCGGCCATGCGACGGTCGTCGGCAGCGACCGCGACCGGGTCGACGCCGTGGCCGCCGCGGTCGCCGCCTTGCCGCCTGGCGATCCGCGCACTTGGGGCTTCGCCGGCTGAAACGGACGCTCGCTCACGGCCACAACTTGGCCAGCACGCCCGCGACGTAGCGGTCCCGCAGCTTCTGCGGATCGTTCGGACTCGGCACGCCCTGGATCGACAACCGCGGCACCAACACCGCCGTGCTCGACTGCACGAAGAGCCACAGGTCCCCGGCCGTCATGCGACCGACGTCGTGCACGATCGCCGTTTCGTTGTCGTCGAGGCTCACGCGCATCGTCTTTCGGCCGTCGTGCTCGAGGCGCAGACGGTGCTTCTTGCCGACGGTCAACATCGCGCCGCCGCCGACCGGTTCGTTGATGTCGC
>JBDSBS010000663.1:0-4005 GCA_039921435.1 Planctomycetota bacterium
AAGCGCGCAGTGCCTGATTGCCGTGCGCGGCCAGCCACTCGCGCTGGCGCGCTGCGGCCGTGACCACAGGCAACCCGAGCTCCGCACAAACCTGTCGCGCCGACGCATTGATCTCGGTGTGGCAGCTCACGAGCACGCGGAAGCCGTGTTCGCGCGACAGATCGCGCAGCCTCGTGAGTGCCGCGCGATAGGCGCCGACGCCGACCATGTGCGCGTAGGCAGCGGGAACGCGCCCCGGGTCCGATTCGAAGTGCTGCGTGTTTGCCATCGGCGCCACCTCGAGCGGGCCGTTGGGATCGCGACCCTTGCGCAGCGCACGGTGCGCAAGATCCCAGAGGAACAGCTCGTCGGTGCGCAGTGGATCGACCGGCAGCAGCAGGAAGTTTGGCAGGTCGAAGTCGTTCTCGACGAAGTCGATGAGCACGACGTCGGGGTGCAACGACACGAACTTGCTCGCCAGCGTCGCGACCTCCATGGTCGTGTTGTAGCCGGGCACGCCAGTGTTGACCGTCGTGATGTGGTGCTCGGGATAGTGCTGCTGGAGCTCGCGCTCGAGCACCGCGAGGAACGTCGCGTCGGTCGCGACGCTCGAACCGAACATCACGGAGTCGCCGAGTCCGAGCAACAGGAAGCTGCCGGGCTCGCGCTGCGGTGGTGGGTCGCCGCCGCGGCAGCCCAGTTTGCCGGTGCGCACGCTTTGCTCGCAGAAGGTGACGTCGAGGTCCGGCAGCAGTTCGTAAACGATGTCGGGATCGGTGGCGGGCCGCACCATTTGGCCCAAGCGCACCGATTGTCCCGGCGTCAGATGCATGGCGGCCGCGGTTTGATGGCGCCACACCGCGAGGTCGTTCTTGGCGCCGAGCCACGCCGCGACGCGCAAGCCGACTTCGGCCAATACCAGCCCCGCGAACACGGCTGTGGCCACGAGCAACAATCGTTGCGTCAGTCGTCGAACCCACGAGGAAGGTGTTCTCGTGCGCGCCATGCCCGTATCAGACCTGTTGCTCCATCGCGTGCAAGGGGGCGACCCAGGAAGGGCTATTTCGAGACCGTCACGACCAGGTCGCCCACCAGTTCGTCGCGCTCCGCTGTCACAGTGCAACGTGCGACGACCCGCGGCGACTGCAGCGGTCCTTCGAGCAGCGTGTAGTCGCCGGCGGGCAGTGGGCCGATCGCGAAGGACCCGTCGGCCGCAGTGGTGGCTTCGCAGCGCACCATGAGTCCGCTGTTGTCGCGGCGCTGCGCGACTGTAGTTCTGCCGGCGAGCGGTGCTTGCTGTGCATCGACGAGGCGACCCGCGATCGAGCGCGTTGGTAGTTGCTGTGGCTGCAGCGTGATCTTCACCGAGTCTTGGCTCGCCAGGATGCCACGCACGGCGGCGAGCTGCAGCATGCTGCGCCCGCCGGGCATGCAGGTGATCACGACGTCGACGGCCTGGTTGCGTGTCGCGGTGTGTTCGGCGATGCCGTTCGCTTGAATGGGCACGACAGCGGGTGCGTCGCCATTGCGAATCTCGGTGTTGGATACCATCGCGACGAGGCGGTGCTTGGCCAGGGGCTCGCTGCACAGCACCTCGATGCGCAGCTTTGCCGCCGCCGTCAGGTTGCAGTTCCACGTCGCTTGCTCACTTTCGCGCAGGGTCAAGGTCTGCTCGGTCAGCGTCGTCATGCCGTCGAGCAGCCGCAGCCGTTGCTCGCCAGCCCAGAGACCCTGCAAGTGGAACGTGCCATCGGCGGCGGTGGTGGCTGTGCGCATGCCAAACAGATTCAGCAGGTAGCCGAGGCGCGGTTCGACTGTCGGCCAGGCCAGCACCTGCAGGCCGGCGGCCGGGGCGTCGTCGCGGCTTGCCGTTCCTCGCACGCTGGCGGCCGGTGGCACGAGCACTTCGACGAAGCTGTCGCCCGAAGTCGTGTCGGTCGCAAGCCAACTGGGCGCCAGGCTCGTCTCGCTTGGCTTGACGAACACGACCTGCTTGCCGATGCCGACTTCGTCGCAGGTGAATCGGCCGTCGGCGTCGCTGGACTGCCAATGGGCGCGAACCTGCGGCGTGGCCGGGTCGTATGGCACGTGTTCGGCGGCGGCATCGGGCAGGATGGCAACCGTCGCTGTTGCGACCGGCTGGCCCGCGGCATCGAGCACCCGCCCCTGCACGGTGCGCGCCGCATCGCCGAGCACGAGCTCCATCGGGCTCTTGGTGCCGGCACTGCCGCGCACCGTGTGGGCGAGCGACGGTTGGCGCCCTGCCGCGCGCGCCTGCAGTTCGACGCCCGGTGCCATGAAGTCGATCGCAAAGTGACCGAGCGCATCGCTCATCGCGAGCTTCGGCGTGCCGGCGCGGCTGCCGTGCAGCACCACGCTGGCCGCGGCCACGGGCGACCCGCGTCCATCGACGACCGTCCCTTCGACACGGATGCCGGCTGGCACATCGACTTCGCGCACGATGGTCTCCCCGAGCACGGCATCGACAGCACCGACCATGCCGAGTCGATCGAGGTCGATGGCCCACTGCAGCGCCTCGAGTCCGGTGAAGCGCACTTCGCCAACTGCGTCGCTGGACACGTAGGTGTTGCGACTGAAGTTCGGCACGTCGCGGAACGGGTACACGGCCACGCCCATGCCTTGCACTGGTGTGCCAGCGGGATCGCGCAGACGCACGACGAGCGTGGCCTTGGTCTCTGCTGGTTTGGTGAGGGTTGTCGTCGGTTCTACCGTCGTCGCGGGGAGCTCGGGTGTGACCGCGAGCCGTTCGTTCGTCAGGTTTGGCGCGGTCGTCTCGAGCTTGGTGCTCGCGGTAGCGGGCCCACCCTGGGTGGACTTGGCGAGGGCCGGTGTCGATGGCGCGCGGTCGAACCAGACGAAGCCGAGGGCGAGCAGCACAGCCGCGCCGAGCGCGGCGAGGATCTTGGGTTGCAACATGAGCAGACGTCCGAGTGACAGAGCCGAGAAGAAGCCGGTGTTGGTTCCTCCGCACCTCGACAGCACGGCGTCCCGCACCGCAGCGAGGCCGCGACCGGTGCCGACGGCGAGCGCTGCGCTGCCGGCGAGGCTCGCCGGCAAGGTGCGCCGCAACAGGTCGAGGCCGCGCGCGAGCTGCGCGCGCACCGTGCCCGCCGGGCGCTCGAGCGCCGTCGCGATCTCGTTCGCCTGCAGGCCGTGCTCGAACACGAGCCGCAACACGGGCCGGTAGACCTCGGGCAAGCCGTCGATCGCGGCGCGCAGTTCGTCGCGCAGTTCGAAAGCTTCGACGTCGGCGTCGGCGGCAGCATGACGTATGCGATCCGGGTCGAGTTGGCGGCGGGCCTGGCGGCGCGACGCACGCGCGTGGTTGTTGAGGATGCCGAGCAACCACGGCAGCACGCGTTGGCCCGGGCGATGTGAGCCCGCGTCCTCGATCGCCGTCACGAACGTCGCCTGCACGAGGTCCTCGGCGTCGCTCGGTGTCACCGCGAGATGGCGCGCGAGGCCCAGCAGCTCGAGTGCGGTGCGGTCGAAGACGAGCGCGAGGGCGCGGGCGTCAGCTCGCTTCTGGAAGCGTGCGAATGCCAAGTCGACCGAGTCGGGGAACATCACCGACTACTGGACCGCAGCGGGCTCGTGTGCTGCATTCGGTCTCGAGTTTCTCGAGATCTGGGCCAGGCTTCGGCGGATCAAGCCCGCGGGCCGTCGTAGCAAAGAACGGTGCGGGCCGCAGCTGCTCGGGTGCACGACCCGTCGTCCGGGTCGACGTTGCGACGCGCTCCACGTGCTCACGTGCTCCTCCGGGCCTTGACGCCCTACGGTCGGCCATTTCAACTCTGGCGGTCCGGAGCCAAGGAGAACTCCCCATGCTGATGCGCAACGCCGCAGTTCTGTTCTGTTCTGTTCTGTTCTGTTCTGTGACGCAGTGATCGCGCAGGGCCAGTGGTTGCTCGGCTTCAACCACCCGCCAGTGAACCCAACCGCTACCCCGGTCGTGCACCCTGCGTCGGCCTCGTTGCCAGGGCCGCTGCAGCAGTACTGGATCAC
>JBDSBS010000664.1:0-5094 GCA_039921435.1 Planctomycetota bacterium
CCGGGCGGTGCAGGCGGTGTGGCTGCCGTTCGTTGCGCAGGTGGAGGCGGGAGAACGGTCGGTGCCGCGGTTCTGCCGGCAAGTGCGTCAGTTTGCTCGCACGACGAGCCGCCCGTCCTCGCTTGGAGGCCGCCTTCGCATCACATCCATGCGCCGTCTCCCCACCCTGCTGCGCAACTTCCCAGGCGCCGGCCGCGTCAGTACGAACCCACCGTCAGCCGCAGCCCGTTCGTGATGGAGATCGCCGTCACCAGCGACGCGTTCAGCTCAAATGCGGCAACCTGATGGTAGAAGGTCAACCCGATCAGCGACGGAGTGGGGGTGATGAAGACCGCGGTATCGAGCCCGCCGCCAGTCGGCACGCCGATGGCGACGCTGTCGAGCGTGGTCAACAGATCGCAGCCTGGCAGCCCTTCGGGCAGCAGCGCATTGATTGGGACGGAAATCGGCGCGAACCCGTAGACCACGACCGCGAAGCATTGCGCCGGCAGGCCGGTCGCGCGTGCCCGCTGGGTGCTGCTGGACCACGGCAGCGCTGTCGAAGTCAGCGTGTTGACGCCGCTGGAGCCCGCGCAGCCGCTGCCGTAGGCGACAGCGCTCGCGGGGCAGGTGACGGCGAGGCGCGCGACGTTCGCCGACACCAGGTTGACGACGTTGTGGAAATAGCCGCCGACGACGATGTCGCCGTTGGCAGTCACAGCCGCCGCCTGGACGACGTCGGGCGAACTGTCGAAGACGCCACGGCCGAGCCCCAGGTAGGTCCATTGCGTCCCGCGCAGCCGCAGCAGGCAGTCACCGAACGACTGGAAGATGTCGCCCCCGACCATCAGGTCTCCGTTCGGTAGCGCCAACAGGGTGCGCACGGTCCGCGTCAACGGGGTGCCGCCGCCCCCCGGCAGCCCCTGCCACGCCGTGCCATTCCACCTGGCCAGGCGACCCGCTGCGCCGCCGCCGGCCATCGTGAAGTCGCCCCCGGCGACGATCTCTCCATTTGGCATCTGGGCCAGAGCCCGAACGCCGTTGTCCACGCCGGTCCCGAACGCATGCCAGCTGCCACCCGACCAACGCGCGATGCGGTTGACGGTGGTGGCGCCGCTGCCCGCCGTCAGGAAGAAGCCGCCGGCGACCAGGTCGCCGTTGCTCTGCACGAGCAGCGACACCACCGAGCCCGCACAGCCGCCACCGAGCCCGGACCACACGCTGCCGTTCCACCGCGCGATGTTCGCTGTCGAGATGCCCCCGGCCACCGAGAACGATCCACCGGCGACGAGCTCGCCGCCGGGCAGCACCGCGAGTGCAAACACGGTTCCGCTCATGCCGGTGCCCATCGGTTGCCACGCGCTGCCGTTCCAGCGGGCGATGCGGTCGGCGACGCCGCCGCTCGCGACCGTGAACGAGCCGCCCGCCACCAGGTCGCCGTTCGGCAGCCGCGCGAGCGCCAGCACCTCGCCGTTGCCACCGGTGACACCGCTGCCGAGCGGCTGCCAGTTGCCCTGGTTGCCGATCGCGACGCCGTTCATGGTCACGCCCGAGATCGCACGGAACTGGCCGCCGATCACGAGGTCGGTGCCACTCGTCACCACCGCGTTGACCTTGCGGTCGATGCCCGTGCCGTCCATCGATTGCCAGGCAACGCCATCGAACGAGCATACGCCACCGACGAGACCCCAGTAGTCCTCGAGCCCGACCACGTAGCGACCGCCGAAGTACCAAAGGGTCGCGATCGTCTTCGACTCAACCGTGCCGGACGGCCCCGTCTCGAGCGCGGGCCCCATGAGGTTCCACGCCGAACCGCTCCAGAGCCACGCTTGCGCCCGCTGGGTGGCGACGACGGAGTAGGTGATCTGCGAGCCGCGCACGAACAACGCGCTACATGGATCCCCAGTGGCGGCGAGGGCTCCCATCGCCGTCCACGTGTTGGTGCTGGAGTTGTAGCGCGCCACTCTGTTCACCGGCAGCGTGCCGACCGCGGTGAAGTTGCCGCCGACGAACAGGAAGGAACCGGCCGCTGTCGTGCTCCAGCGCACGGCGAGCGCGCGCACGTAGCTGTTGCAGCCGGCCGTGGCCGCCCAGGTGGTGCCGGTCCAGATCGCCAGGTTGCTGGTCGACACTCCCCCGGCGGACGTGAGGCTGCCGCCGACGTAGAGCGCGTTCTGGCCCTGATGCGAATAGACGGCCAGTGCGTAGATCGCGCCGCTGACGCCGGTTCCCAGTGGTGACCAGGTGGTGCCGTTCCACCGCGCGATGTTGTTCGCCGTGAAGCCGCTGCAGGTGTCGAAACGACCTGCCGCCACCAGGTCGGTGCCGAACACGGCCATCGCACTGACACTGGGGCTATTGATCGACACCGCGTAGGTGCCGATCTGCTGCCAGGTCGAACCGGAGTAGCGGTGGAAACTGCCGGCCGCAGCGATGACTAGCGCACCGTTGTAGACCGCGATCGCCGTCACGGCGCCGTTGAACTGCGCTCCGGCGATCGCGGTCCATTGGCTGCCATCGAACGTTGCGACCATCGCCGTCGCGTTGCCGACGGTGAACGAGCCCGCCGCGACCAGCACGGATGGCAGGGGCCCGGTGCCGTCGGGATCCCAGCCAGTGGTCGCGAGTACGTTGCCACGCGGCATCGACACGGGGTCGCCGGGCTGCCACTGCAGGTCGCACTGGGCGATCGTGGGCAGGGCCAGAACCAGGGCGGCCATGAGATTTCGTGACAGGGTCAGCAACATCCGATGCCTCCAGGGCAGGGGCCGGCGGCACTTCGCCGCCGATCCACATGCTCAGATGCAGGCACGCCTCCGGCGTGATGGGTTTCCCGGAGAATCCGCCGAAGGGTGCGATAGACCTCGCAGTCGGTGCAGGGGCGGGCGGCGCTGGGCGAACTGGCTGGGCAGGGGATGCGCGGGTGGGGCGGGATGGTCGCAGCGAAGCGTTCGTAGGCAATCGCGCTGCGCCGACGCTTCGGGGCCGCCAACGCAAACGCCCCGTCCGCCGCACTGGTCGTCGTCGCCGCTGTGGGCAGCACAATGCCGCGCGCCGCGCGCGCCGCGAGCGCCATCGGCGACATCGCCGGCGCGGCGACGATTGCCACCTGGATGCCGGGCAGCGCGGTCCCGGCGGCATCGACCGTGCGCCCCTTGACTGCCCCGTGACCCCCTGTGTGCGTGCGTCCGGCGAGCGCGCCACCAGCGGCTCGGAGCCGATCGTGGCTTGCGGCCGGTTCCCGGTCGCGCGGACGGAGCCGGCAACACCATCGTCGGAGCGCGATGCCGCCGGCGCCGGCTGTGCGGGCGGGGTCTGCGCTTGCCACCAGCAGGCCCAGATCACGGCCGCTAGCACGAGGCCGAGTACCAGCACGACGGACGAAGTGTTGCGCATGGGCAAAGGAGGCATTCCACGCCGACCAGCAGCGCCTTCAGGTGCTCCATCGTATTGAGTCGTCTTGCGCAACCTCCCGAGCAAACTGGCGGACTGACGGATGGCGACGACTGGTAGGCGGGGCCCGCGATGGCCGCGCGGCTACGGCGTGACGGCAAGCGCGATCGCGCCACCCAGCGACAGCGGCTGCGTCGTCGTCGGGCCGAGCGCTTGCAGCGAAACCACGGCCCCTACCAAGGTCGGATCGTTCGGCACCACGATTGTCACATCGGCGCGGCGTTCTGGACCGACGACCGCTGCCTGCAGCACGAATGCCGTGACTGGATCGAGCCGCAGCAGTCCGAGCGGGGTCGGCAGCGGGGCCACCAGCGGCGCGAACGCGGCACCGATGCCGCCGATGCCGGGCTCCAAGCCGACCGAGGCGCGCACCGTGGTGCCGAGCTGCAGGCTCGCGTTGGTCCACACCTGGGTGTTGGCGAACGACTGGCTCAGCGACACCAGCCGCGGATCGTTGACCACCGGCGGTCCGATCGCCTGTTCCAACGCCTGGGCCGACACGCCCAGCGTGTGCTGCAGCAAGCCGAGGCCGATGCTGGCGCTGCGTTGGAACACCGCCGTCGATGCGGTCCCGGTGATGAACAGGCCGGCGAGGTTCGTGTGCGTGGCGTCGTTGTTCAGCAAGCAGAAGAACTTCAGTTCGGTGAACGCGGTCAGCGACTGATAGCACGGCAGCGCATTGCTGGCCGGCGGCGCGATGGTGTCGCCGTTGCCGCCGACGACGCCGATCGGCACCGTCACCATCGCACCGTTGCTGCCGCGCGGCGGGACCGGTGCGATCGCGAACCCGCTGCGATAGCCGGGATTGTTCGCCAGTACGTTGGCGACGTTGCCGCCGCCCATCGAGTGGCCGGCCAGCGCCACGCGCTGCAGATCGAGGCCGCCCTGGAACGGGCTGCCGACGGTGTTGTTCGCCAACTGAGCAGCGCCGAACAACGCGCGGCCGTCGTACTCCTGGCCCTGGTTGTCGAACTGCATGGTGTTGCTCAGCACGACGACGAAGCCCTGCTGTGCCCACAGCGTGGCGAGCGGCACGTAGCTGTTGCCGACCACCGCGAAGCCGTGCAGGAAGATGATCGTTGGCCAGCCACTGGCCCGCGGCAGCAGTGGCGCGTTCGTCGCAGTCGTGGTCGCCGGATACAACACGCGGGCGGCGAGCGAGGTGCTGCCCAAGCCGGTGCTATTGGTCCAACTGACGTCGCGGGTACCGAGCGCGTACGACGTCTGGGCGCGAAGCGAGGGCAGGCCGAGCAGGGTGACGACGCTCGCGAGAGCGGTGGTGGCGGTGGGGCGTGGCATGGCGTGGCGCCAGGATGCGCGTCTGCCGCATCGACCGCAACCCGGCACCCGTCGCGGCGCCCGGCCCCGACTGCGAGCGCGCGGCTACGTGCGCGTGCGGTCGATTGCCCACGGCGCGCCTGGATCGAGGCGCAGGTGCGCGGTACCGCCGAGGGTTGGGGGGGCAGCCGGAGCAGAGCAGTAGGTCCCGGTCATGCCGGGGCCCAGCCGTGCATGAACCACGCGGACGGATCGCTGCGTGGCGCCGTTCACCAAGCTACCGGTGGGGTGCAGTCGTAGAGGTGGCGTCCGGCGCGCGCGCTGGCCGCGCTCATCTGCGCGCCCGCTACGCCGGGGACGGCGAACTTGTCGCCGCTCTCGCCG
>JBDSBS010000665.1:0-2890 GCA_039921435.1 Planctomycetota bacterium
GCGGCGACTGGATCAGTCGCTGCTCGGTCCGCAGGGATTGGGTCAGGCCAAGGCGCATGCTCCCAATTGTAGCCTGTTGTCACGAACAGGTCACGGGCATCGGGGCGAGCATTTTCGCCGGAGCACGGTGCGCGGTGGATATGGCGCTGCGCCACTTGACGTGGGCCGTGCGGCCGCTGCGCACTGTGGCGAAGCGCGTTTGCGTCACCAGGTCAGTGTTGTGGTGATTGCGGAACGGTGGCTGCGGCCTTCGAGCGTCACCGGCGGGCCGTCGCCGTGTTCGATCGATTGTCCGGACGTGACGGGCCCGTCGTGGCAGGCGCGGGTCGAGGCCACATCGGTCGGCATCAGGATGCCACCGGTGGGCATGACGGTGCGAGCCTGGGGAATGGCGCCCTGCGCGCACACCGCCCGCAGGAGCAGGTGGTGGGCGCTGCCGAGCGGCGCTATGCGCGCCCGCAGCCAGTTGCCGATCTGCAGTGTCTGCACATTGGGGTCGAGAGCCCCGGCTTCCTGGGCGATGTAGATGTCGAGGCCGCGCACGACATTCGTCTCGAGGATGCGCGCGACCGAGACCTCGCGGCCGAGCAACGTCGGCACGACGATCTCGTGCAGCAGCGCCGGAGTAGTGGTCGTCGGAGCACTGATCGTTGGAGCACTGATCGTTGGAGCACTGCCAGGCGGGTTCGCTGCATCGTCGTCGCGCGCTGACAGCCGGGCCTCATGGCGCAGCGTGACGTTGTGCAGCAGTCGATCCTGCAGGCTGCGCAGCAGCGCCTCGATCGCCGCCAGGTCCGGTTGTTCGCCGCGCACGAACAGGTAGCCACCCGCGGCGTGGATGCCGACGCTGTCGGCCGCCTGTGCGTCGAGCGCACTGCGCGCGAGGTCGATGAGTTGGTCGGTTTCCATGTAGCCGAAACCGGGGCTCGGATCGGAAGGGCCCTCCTGGTCATCGTTGGGCGGCGTGTTCGGCAGTGACACCCGCTGGGTGAGGGCCGGATGGGTCAGCGCGCTGCAAGGGAAGATGCCGACTCCGGCCGGTCCTGCCGCCGAGGGTGGAGTGCGGGCCATGACGCGGACCGTGAGCGCGATCTGGCCACCGCTGCTGGCATTGCCGCGCAGGCTGACGGCGAGTGCCCCGCCGTTGACGATGCGGGCTGAACAGCCACCGAAGCAGGTCTCGAGCAGCGGCAGTTCGATGTCGGCCGTGCCCGGCAAGCCGGTCGGCAAGCTGCGCACGACGCCGCGTCGCTGGGCCAAGCCGAACTGAACGTGCAGCACGAGGTCGTCGCCGCCGACCAACAGGTGCGGGCGAACGACCACGCGCCCGCCTTCGCAGAAGGCGTCCGTCTGCGGCCTGCTGACGGACTGCTTCTGCGCCACTTCCGTATCGAGGTCGTAGACGTAGCGCGTCCAGCGCTGGCGGTCCAACGACGCAGCACCGCCACTGTTCGTCGTGGCGAGCCGGCGCCAGAGTGGCGATCGGTTGGCCGTGAACTGGGCATACTCGCGAGGTCCGAGCACGGGGCTCGCTAGGTCGCGGTCCGTGGCGTCCCAGACGCACACTTCGACCTGCAGGGGGCGAATCAACACGGCAGAAGCTGCATCGACTTGCTGCCGAACTCTCGCGACGGCCGCGAGCTCGCCGTGCACGACGACGTTGTCGCCTTGAACCGTCAGGCCGAGCCGTTCCGCATCGATGTCGCAGCGGTTGAGGTCGCCGAGCATCTGCACGACCTGCTCGGGGTCGATGGGCGATTCTGTCGACTGTCCGGTCATCAAGAGGTCGTGGCAAACTCCATTGTTCGGTTGGCGCAGCAACGAGCCCCACATCGCAGGCTCGATGGCGGGGCGAAAGCCGCACAGGTGTTGCAGGGGCACGATCTCGAGTGCGGACTTCGGCGCTTGCGGCGTCTGGATCGAGCCGAGCAATAGACAGAGTGGTAGCAGGGTGACAGACATGTGGGGAACTCCTCGGGGTTCAGTCGCCGATGGCTGGCAGGCGTTCGCGGAACCAACCGACGACGATGGGGAATTGGGCCAGTGACGCACTGTCCAAGAACCTCAGCTGAGCTGGGCTCAAGGCCATGGCATCGGTCCAGGCGCGCGACTCGGGCAGCGCGGCTCGCGCCAGCGCGGCGCGCAAGAGGAACTGCTCGTCGTCGGCGGTTGCTTTGGCTACGAGCGTTTGCAGGCAGCGACGCGGCAAGCCCGCAATCGCGAAGGCGGCGGCGTGCGCTTCGCCTTGGTGGCGGCTCTGCAGGCGTTCGAGCAGCACGGGCAACGTGCTCGCATCGGGGCAGCAGCCGAGCGCCAACACGCAGCGCAGGCGGCGCGGTGTCGAACGGCTCGTGCGCAGTTCGTTCTCGAGTTCGGCGAAGACGGCTGGCGGCTGGCCGCCGAACCACAGCCAGGTCGCCCCTGGTTCGTCTTCGAGGGCACCGAGCGCGACCAGGTCTTGCCAGGCATCGAGTAGCAAAGCAGCCGAACCACTGGGGCGCACGCCGCAGCGCAGCGCTGCCGCCAGCGGCGAAGCGAGGCTCGGGGCGCGCCGCAGCACGCGCCGGATGGCGAGGTCGAGATCGTGCACGCCGAGGCGCGCGGCCACCGTGAGCACGGCGAGATCGTCGCGCTGGGGCGTCGGATTGGTGGCGTCGAGCCGCAGCAGATGGGTTTCGAACGATGCGACGACAGGCGGGGTGCACCGCACCATCTGCAACACTTCGCCATGCAGCACGCGGTCGGCTGCCGATCGATCGCCACAGCCGGCGAGTGCTTCGACGAGTGTGCGCCACGCGTTCTTGGCATCGGGGTAGAGTGGCCGCGCTGCGGCGACCAAGGTGCGCGCTGCGGCCAGTCGGTCGAGCGGTGCAGTGCTGGCGTCGAGCCA
>JBDSBS010000666.1:0-5079 GCA_039921435.1 Planctomycetota bacterium
ACCACAGCACCGATGTCGCCAGGCTGACTTGCACGGTCGGTCGGACCGTGTCCACGACATACACGTGGCGCTGCACTTGCGTCGCATGGTTGCCTTGGGCGTCGACGGCGTCATAGGTGACGACGTAGTGGCCTTCCTCGTGGACCGGCACGACATCCCCGCCGATCGTCACCGGCAGGCCAACGTTGCAGTCATCGGCAACTGTCGCGCCCGCTTCGACGTAGGTGCCAATGCCGCACTCGAGGGTGACCGTGGCGGCGCCGAGCAAGGTGATGACCGGAGCCGCATTCCGCACCGTCAGCAGGGCGGCGCTGCTGTCGGCGGAACCGCAGCCGAGCTCCGTGACGCGGCACAGGTACTGACCCCCATCGGTGAGATCGACCACCGGGAACGACAGCGTACTCGCGTCAGCACCAGGAATAGGCTGGCCGTTCTTGAACCACTGGTAGGTGAGAGCGCCCTGCATGCGCGGCAACGCCGCGACAGCGAAGCTCGCAAGTTCGCCAGGGCACAGTGTCGCCGGATCGGGATCGTCGACGATCTCGGGGCCGGCCGGATGCACGGTGACCGTGGCGGGCGTGGATGTAGCGTTGCCGCAGGCATTCGTCACCTGGCAGGCGTAGACGCCGGCGAAAGAGAAATCGACATTCGGCAGCTGCAGCGACGGCGCAATGGCGCCCGGAATCGGGTTGCCGTTGAAGAACCACTGGTGGAACAGTGGTGCCGAGCCCGTCGCGTGCACGGTCAGCGTCGCGGTGTTGCCGAAGCACAATTCGAGATCGGTTGGCGACGCGGTGATCGCCGCCGCCGTGCAGCCACCGCCGTCCCCCACGGTCATCCGGAACCACTCTATGTCGAACGGCTGGGTCACGGTCGCGGGAACGGTCTGCGACCGGGCGGCACTGTCGGTCACCGAGAACGTCACGTTCGACGCGACCGTCGCAGCGCTGCTTGCCACGATGAAGCCTGGGAAGTCCATGCGGGAGTTGGAGACTGTCCGTTCCCCGCCCGCGTTCCCCGCGGTCCCGAACTCGCTGAAGAGGTTATAGCGACCCATCGCCACGTAGTAGGTTCCGGCGGCGAAGGGACGCACGAGCCGGCACTGGAAGCCCGTCTGTGCGAACGGATCGTCGTTCTGATAGTCCAGCAGCTCCTGGAGGACCTGATCGAACACGTGCACTTCGGTGTCGATGGTCGTCAACCCGATCGTGCTGATGTCAATCGAGCCCACTGCGAAAGCTCCCGGGATGTCCGGTGCGGCGACCGAATCCGTGACCAAGGTCAGCGTGTAGGGCGCCGTGGAGGCCAGCGTGCCTACGAGACGGATGTAGAGCTGTTCGGATCGACCGAACCCGTACCATTGGATCAGTCGCGGCGGGGTGCTTGCCAGGATGCTGAGCTGGGCAGTCTGCAGAAGTGCCGGAGATGCAGGGTTCAGGGCAATGATGCTGAGCGTGGGCAGCAGGGTGGACGACGTGGGAACGAGCCGATGGCGGTAGATCCCAGTCGGCAGCGGCGCCGTCTGGATCCGCAGCAGGTCCAAGGAGTTCAGTGCGCCAGTGGTAGCGACGCTTCCCGTCGTCGTGCCGGTGATGGTGCTTCCCGCACTCATCACGTAGACGCCGTTGGCCAGCGCCTGGGCCTTGGTTTCGTTGGGTTCGATTTCGACGTACTGCGCGCGGACCATCCCGCTGAGCAGAAGACCGGTACACAGAAGAACATGGAGCCGCATAGCGAGCCTCGCGAGTGAAGGTGGCCTTGGTCACGCGGGGTCCATGCGCCACTGCCCCGCGGACAATAACCTGCGCGAGACCCCGGCTCTGACAATTGCCACACCCCTGAAGGACCCCTGAAGGCAGGAGTCGTGTTCTCTACAACGGAATGCCGGACGCGGACCGTCGCGCTAATTCAACATCGCGGCTTTGCCACGCAGGACAACTCCGAAGCCGCCGACTGCTCGCGGCGCCCGCTGCCGCGTGTTCCGTTTCGGACTCGATCGCGGACATGGTGTGGCCGGCAACTCTCCGAACCCGTTCGCATCCTTGCGCTCCGGCTTGGACCTTCCGCGATGGTTCACCGCGAGGGCCTTTCGAGCGGAGGCCCGAGCGCTCCAAGATTGGTCTTCCACTCGGCAACCTGCCGCTCGTGGACCGGGCTCGGTTCGGCAGCGTGCCAGGCCTCGTAGAAGCTCACGAGCGTCTGCGTGCACTCGCGTGTGTCCTTGTGCGACGCACAGCGCAACTTGGTGAAGATCGAGTGAGCTTCCAACAGCTTCGCTTCGCCCGCGGCAAACTCCTGCGGCTGCTCCAGCCCCGCATGGGCACGGCCAAGGGTATGGAGGAAAGTCGCCAGCCGAACGGCGTCGCCGCCGACGAACCCCCTGCGCGCCGCTGTCTCGGCCGGGGCAAGCAGGTCGACCGCCTCCCGGTGTCGCTTCGTCTGCACGAGCACGCGACCCAGCTCGCAGAGCGGGAGCAGTGTGGTCAGGTGGTCCTCACCCAGGACGCGTCGGCCTCCCGCCAATGCTTGCCGGCAGAACGACTCTGCTTCGGTGAGCTTGCCCGCTTCCGGAACAGGCTCCCCCATGTTGCAGGTCGCGGTCAGAGTGTCTCTGTGGTCGTCGCCGAGGAGTCGCCGGTATCCCGAGAGCGCCTCGCGGAAGAACGGCTCGGCCTCGGTGAACTTGTTCTGTGCGTCCAGCAACACGCCGAGAGAGCTGACCGCGCTCAACGTTTGCGCGTGGCCGGCGCCGAGGAGTCGCTGGCGTCGCTCCATCAATTCGCGGCAGAGCGGCGCACTAGGTACTGCGTGCCACGGATCGGCACGAGCGGTACGGCCAGCCCGACTTCGGCGACCCGCGGTGCGGTTGCACCAGGCCGGCACGAGCGCAGAGCGTCGCCCCGCTTTGGTCTTGCACGTGCCAACGACGGGCTTGCCATGGCCAAGTGGACTTCGCGAACGCTGGGGTCGCGAAGCCCGCCATTCACTTGGAGATGATGCCGCTGAAGGTGAACTGACCGATCCCAGTGTAGACGTTGGCCGTGCCTTGCAGGGTCGTGCTGCCCGTAGCCCCGTTGAACCGTCCGGTCCCACCCGTGAACGTCTGCGTTCCCGAGAATTGAATGACACCGTTCACGTCGGGTGGAGAAGCAGTGCCGGAATAGGTCGAAAACAGGCTGTCTCCGTTCGCGGCGATGTAGGTGTTAGTGCCGTACTGCAAGGCTGGGCTCACCGTTTGGTCTACCGTGTGGACGGAGGAGCCCGTGGTACGGCCGAGGTATGAGACGTGCCCCACGCTGCTGAAGGTCAGTGTGAACACACCGGGAACCGGCGTGGGCGCGAGGACGAAGGTAGTTGTGAGCGTGCCTTGGATCGGCACGAACTGCTGCGCGACCGCGGGGACGGCGGACACGCCAAGAGTAATGAACAGAGCGAAGAGTGTGCGGAATCTACGGATCATTTGCGATCTCCTTCAGGATGGGGCGAGGTTCGTGCATGCCCGTCTCCCCATTGCAGAATCCCATTGACCTGCGGGGGACGCGGGGACCACACCTCGTGTAACGGAAGTTGACAGCCTACTGTCTCGCGGGAAGGATCGACGCGCCCTGAGCGCCCCGAGATGAGAGTCCACTGTCAACGTCCACAGTCGTTGCGCGAAAGCTATGCATGCGTCGAGTGGCGAGACTCCGATACCAGAGCTGCCACGGCGGCTGATCGACGAGAGCCGCTCGCCAGTGAGTCGCTGATATCAACAACGGCAGCCGAGCGCGCGACCGTCGCGAAAAAACGCGATATCTTGCAATCGGCCGGAACGCGAACGTCGGCGGCCGAGAGACGATCAGCGTTCTTGGGCATGGCGCCCGCTCGGGACCGAGATCCTTTCCTATCGCAATCGCCACGACTGTCCTCGCGCTCCGTCACGGTGTGTCCCGTTTCTCGAGCTCAGCTCTGAGCTCCCTCAGATTCACCATCCACTCCGCGAGTTTCTGTTCTTGGACCGAGCTCGGCTCGGCGGCGTACCAGGCCTCGTAGAAGGTCACCAAGGTCCGCGTGCACTCGCGCGTGTCCTTGTGCGATGCGCCGCGCGCGGTAGTGAAGACGGCATGCGCTTCGAGCAGCTTGGGCTCGGCGGCAGCAAACGCATCCGGTCGTTGCAGACCGGCGTGTGCCTTGCCCAGCGTCTCGAGAAAACGAGCCAGCCGATACTGGCTGCCAACGAACACCCGGCGAGTTGCGACTTCCGCGGCGGAAAGCAGCGCTACAGCTTCAGCGTGTCGGTTCGTTTGCACGAGGAGGCGCCCCATTTCGCGGATCGACAGCAAGGTGGTCGGATTCTCGTCGCCAAAGAGTCGGCGGCCACTCGCCAGGGCTTCGCGACAGAACGTCTCCGCTTCGGGGAACTTGCCCTGCTCTTGCAGCAGCATTGCCATGTTGTGGACGGAGAGCACGGTGCGCGCGTGGTCCTTGCCCAGGACTCGCCGGGCCCTCTCCATGGCCTCGCGCAGGAAGGGCTCGGCCTCCGTGAATCTCTCCAATCGCAGGAGCAGGACGCCCAGATCGTTGATCGAGGTCCAGGTGAGCGTGTGGTCGTCGCCGAGAATCCGCCGGCTCCGCTCGACCGCCTCGCGTGCCAACGGCTCGGCCTCGCTGTACCTGCCCTGCTCCAGGAACAGACGGACCAGGCTGTGGATCGAGTCCAGAGTGTGCGCGTGGTCGTGTCCCAGGAGCCGCCGGCGCCCGTCCAGGGCTTCGCGCAGCAACGGCTCCGCCTCGGTGGGCCGGCCCAGCTCCTGGAGCAGGAAGCCCAGGTTATTGATCGACATGAGCGTGTGCGGATTGTCATCGCCGAGGACCCGGCGCTGCCCGTCCAGCGCTTCGCGCAGCAACGGCTCCGACTCGGGGAGCCTGCCCACATCCTTGAGCAGGACGCCCAGGTGGGCGATCGATAGCAACGTGCTCGGGTGATCATCGCCGAGGACCCGGCGCTGCCCATCCAGCGCTTCGCGCAGCAACGGCTCCGACTCGGGGAGCCTGCCCACATCCTTGAGCAGGACGCCCAGGTGGCTGATCGATATCAAC
>JBDSBS010000667.1:0-3952 GCA_039921435.1 Planctomycetota bacterium
GCTGCAAGACTTGCTCGACGCGCGCACGCGCACCCGCTGGCTCGAGAGCGAGGTCGTCGAGGTCTGTCCGCTCGCCTACATGCGCGGCCGCACGCTGAACCGCTCGTTCGTCATCCTCGACGAAGCACAGAACACGACCGTGCCGCAGATGCTGATGTTCCTGACGCGGCTCGGCGAGGGTTCGCGCATGGTCGTCACTGGCGACCCGTCGCAGGTCGACTTGCCCGGCAACGTCACCTCGGGCCTCGCCGATGCCGTGCGTAAGCTGGCCAACGTCGAGGAGATCGGTCTGGTTCGCCTCGACACGAGCGACGTCGTGCGGCACCGCGTGGTGAGCCGCATCGTGACCGCCTATGCCGAAGCCGCGCCAAAACCGCGCGCATGAGCAAGGGCGAACGCGGGGGCGCGCGCCGGCGACGGGTGCCAACGAAGTCGCGGTTTCCTGACCTGGAAGTGCTCGACCGCGGTCGCCCGCGCACCGACAAAGCGTTCCTGCGTGGCGTCGTGGCAGCGACCTTGTCGCATGTCGGCAGGCCGGAGATGCATGTGTCGCTGCTGTTGACGGACGACGCCGAGATCGCGCGCTTGCACGAGTCGTACCTCGGTGATGCTTCGCCGACCGACGTGATTTCGTTCGCCCTCGACGGCGAAGCAGAACTCGTCGTCAGCGTCGAAACAGCCAAACGCACAGCGCGGCGGTGTGGCCACACAGTGCGCGCCGAGGTCGCGCTCTACGTAGTGCACGGCATCCTGCACACGACGGGCTTCAACGACATGCGCGCGCGCGATCGCGCGCGCATGCGGCGCGCGGAACGCGAGGTGATGAAGTCATTGGGTCTGCGCGTGCGTGCTGTCGACGAGTGAGCGAGGCGAGTGGGCAAGCGAGTGAGCGCGTCGTGTCGACCGGCGCACAGAAGTAGACGCGATGCCGTTGCGCGACACACCGCACTCGTGTTACTCTTCGCCAGTCAGTTCGCTCCTTCGACATCGTCGTGACGGCCGTTGCTCGCGCCGACGCATTCACTCGGAGTGCACGCGAGCAGAGATTCGAGAGGGACTGTTCCGCGAGGGACGTCCGCCGAGAATCTGCGGGGCCAGCATCCGTGCTATGCGAGTCGACTCTGCAGTCGGCAAGCAGCACGGCCACGTGGGAGACCAGTTGGTCAGTACTGGTCGCCCGCTACATGCTCTTCCGCCGGACGCACGATCGAACGATGCAGGTGCGACGTTGGTTGTCCCGATGGGCGTGGGTGGCACATGGTGAGCAACTCCGTTGGTGGTGCGCAGAAGTGCTCTCGCGGTCCGACCGCGACCGATGGCGCTTCGGTCGCTGGTAAGCGAAAGGGTGACGAGCCTGCCAAACCGGTCGAGACTGCTAGATCGGTCAAGGCTGGCGAATCGGTTGACCCCGGAAGGTCGGTCAAAGCTGGCGAATTGGTTGACCCCGGAACGTTGGCTGACTCTGCCCAGCCCGTTGTCGCTGGCGCGCCGCGTCGCCGGTCCGAGGTGAACGACTCGACCGAGGACCTGCTGCGGCGCTATCGCTTGCGCGGCACGACGGCGCTGCGGGATCGCGTGGTTGAGCGGCATCGTGCCGTCGTCGAGTCCATGGCCTACGTCCTGGCCGCGCGGCTGCCGCCCAGCGTCGATGCGCAGGATCTCGTGCACGCAGGCATGTGGGGGCTCATGCAGGCGATCGCCAGCTACCAACCCGACCGCTGCGACCAGTTCCAGGCGTTCATGCGCATCCGAGTGCGCGGCGCGATGCTCGACGAGCTCCGCAACATGGATTTCGTGCCACGCCTGTTCCGACGGCGTCTGCGCGAACGCAGCGAGGCGCTCGGGCGTTTGCGCATGGATCTCGAACGGGAACCGACCGAGAGCGAGCTCGCGGCGGCCCTTGGCATCACGGAGGCTGCGCTCATGCGGCGTTGCGAGCCGTCGGTGTGGCGCATGGCGCGCGGCGCCGACGGCGAGACGGAGAGCGACGGCGTCGAACACCTCGCCGACGACGCCATCGAGTCACCGATCGAAGCGATCACGCGGCAGGAGCTGCTGGATCTCGTTCGCAACAACCTGGAGCCGGTCGAGTGGAAGGTGCTGCAGCTGCACTACCTCGAAGGTCTGACGGGCAAACAGGTGGCGCGGCGCCTGCGGTTGTCGGCCTCGCGCATCTGCCAGATCCACGGTCGCGTGCTCGATCGACTGAAGAGTCAGTTCGCCACGGCTGCCGTGTGATGGGCGCTGCATGTCTGCCATAGCCGTCGTGTTATCGGGCAGCGTGTTATCGGGCAGCGTGTGACCGGGTAGCGTGTGACCGGGCAGCGCCGGTGATGCCCAGTCGATGGAATCGGCATCGGGCGTCGTGCACGATGATCTCATGATCGACGACGGCAGCACGCCGTGTCCCGAAGCCGGCTCGACCGCATTCCATCGGCGCGGCGGCGAGTTGTGGTGCGAAGACGTGCCTCTGCGACAACTCGCGGAACGCTTCGGCACGCCGCTCTACGTCTACAGCGCGGCTTCGATCGACGAGCGGTTGCAGACCGTGCGCGCGGCGTTTGGTGCTTCGGTCCACGTGTGCTACGCGGTCAAGGCCAACTCCAACCTGACGCTGCTCACCCGGCTGCACGCGGGAGGCGCTGGCTTCGACCTCGTCAGCGGCGGCGAATTGCGTCGCCTGCAGGCCGCGAACCTGCCGACTGCGGGTGCTGTGTTCGCGGGTGTCGGTAAGGAGTCGTGGGAGATCGAATCTGCGGTTGCGGCGGGCCTCTTGTTCTTCAACGTCGAGTCGCCGCACGAGCTGCCGCTGCTCGCTGCCGCTGGCGCCAAGGCCGGCCAGGTCGTGCGAGTCGCGCTGCGGCTCAACCCCGATGTCGACGCGGGCACGCACGCCTACATCAGCACCGCCAAGAAGGACAACAAGTTTGGCGTCTCCTTGGCGCGGGCTGCCGCCATCGTCGAAGCGATTGCGCGCGATCCCTGGCTGTCGCTGTGTGGCTACCACGTGCACCTCGGCAGCCAAGTGCGCCGCGTCGAGCCCTACTCTCAGGCTCTCGATCGGGTGCTCGAGTTTGCCGATGCGGCTGCCGTGCGCAGCGAAGGTGTGACGCATTACGACCTGGGCGGTGGCTTCGGCATTGCCTATGGCATCGGTGAAGCGCTCGACGTCGGCGCCGTGGCGCGTGCCGTGCTCCCGCGCTTGCGCGAACGCGCCTGGACTCCGGTCGTCGAACCCGGTCGCTACCTCGTCGGTGACGCCGGCGTGTTGCTGACGACCGTGCTCGGCGCGAAGGATCAGGGCGGGACCGAGTTCCTGCTCGTCGATGCCGCGATGAACGACCTGCTGCGTCCGGCTCTCTACCAGGCCGAGCATGCGATCGTGCCCGTGCGCGCTCGCCCCGGTGAGCCACGCACCGTCGACATCGTCGGACCTGTCTGCGAAACCGGCGACTTCCTCGCCAAGAAGCGCGTGCTGCCGCCATGCGAACGAGGTGATCTGCTGGCGGTGCTCGCGGCGGGGGCGTACGGTGCCAGCATGGCGTCGAACTACAACAGCCGCCGCCGCCCCGCCGAAGTTCTCGTCGAGGGTGGCACGGTTCGGCTCGTGCGCCGCCGCGAGACGTTCGAACAACTGTTCGCCAACGAGGTCCAACTGCATGATTCCTGACGCATCGCCGCGATCTGTGCGCACCCGCCGTTTCCCTTGCTGGTTGTGGCTCTGCGTGCCGCTGTGGACTGGCGGCTGCAGCTTCCTCGCCGACGAGTTCTCTTTCTACGACCGCGCGGG
Source organism: Planctomycetota bacterium (assembly GCA_039921435.1). Lineage (GTDB taxonomy): Bacteria > Planctomycetota > UBA1135 > UBA1135 > UBA2386 > DASVAL01. The sequence continues at coordinate 3,791 of JBDSBS010000667.1, forward strand.
CCCTGTTGCCGCAGCCGCGCCCGACGCGGCACCAAGCGGGTTGCTCTCGCGGCCCTGAGCGCCTGCTTTTCGTCCACCGAGTAGAGTCGCGGCGCGCGCCGTGCGCATGGCCCATTCTCGAGTACCCACTTCTCGACTACCACTTCTCGACTCCCATGGTCG
>JBDSBS010000668.1:0-3708 GCA_039921435.1 Planctomycetota bacterium
CCGGACCCGTTGGGTTGCTGTGGTTGAGCTTGCGCAGCCGCTGCTTGTTGCCCACCGTCAGGTCGACTTCGAAGCACGAGACCACGCCTTCGGCGCCGACGACATAGAGCTTCTGGTCGCGGATCAACATCGCCTCCTTGTGGCCGAGCGACGTTCCGGCAGCACCGGGCTGCACGACGGCAAACCACGCGTCATCGCGGCGCAGCATCTCCGTCGGCAGGTGCGTCGGCATCGGTTCGCCCGCGCGACCCAGGGCCCATTCGTGCGGATCATCGAGGCCGCGGAACTGGTGCACCGGCGCCGAACTGCGATACTCCGCAGCGGGGTGCGGCGCGACGGGCGCGGGCACCGTTGCGAGTTCGGCCACGCGCTGGGTGACGGCTCGCTCGATCAGCGGATGCACCAGGTCGAAGCTCTGGTAGTTGGTGCCGTTGGCGTAGGGATCCTGGCTCGCGCCCGAGTTGCCGTGGCATGAGTTCTCGGCGATCGTCCAGGCGACGTCGTGCGTAGTGGGCCAACCGCCCAAGACCGGCGGCGAAGAGCGCTTCCCGAACGGGGCCCAGGCTCCACCATTGGCAACGCCGGCCCAGTCTGTTCCCGTCGACGTGATGTCTTCGTCGCCGACGCGGAAGAACGCGGGACGAGGGATCTGACCGCGAAGGAAACGCCGCAGGAACGAGATGTCGTGGATCCAGTAGCCCTGGTTCCAGGTGTACTGCCCCCACAGCAAGAAGTCCGCCTCCGTGACGGTGGCGCCGTTGTTGCCCAGCCCACTGAGGCGACCGAGCGCGAAGCCGAGGTCGTGTTCACCGAACAGCCGCTGGATGTTCGGATTGATGACTTCGCTCCAGGAGCCGTGGATGCGCTCCGGGTAGCGCATCAGGGACCACATCGACTGGTGGCCGCCGTTGCTGCTGCCCGCGAAGACGACGACGACTCGCTGCTCGATCTGGACCGGCGTCAGCGGACCGGGGACCGTCGGGCCGCCGAAGAACGCATACAGTGGGTTGCCGGGGCCGGGATCCTGCAGGAGCAGTTTGATTGCCGTCAACAACTGCATGTTCCGCTGCTCGTTGAGTGTCGTCGGGCGACCGGGCACGCTGAGCACCGCGTATCCCGCGATCGGCCAGTACGTGGCGTTGGCGGGCACCGTGCCGATCATCTGGTCCAAGGGCGCTGGACGGCCGACAGTGTCAGGCAAGATGTTGTTGCGGAAGTCCGTCAGCGTGGGTCCGTTCTTGGCGCGGAACAAACCATCAGGACTGAAGATGCCGGGGTAGATCTGCGGCCCGGCGCCGATTCCCGCCGGCTGGGGACGCGTCGGCCAGTTCCAGATCACGATGGCGATCAGGCTGGTGGTCGAAGCCGGTGCGGTCGACGGCGCAAACAGCTCGAAGGCGCCCTGATCGACGTAGGTTGGCGTCGGCACCAACGAAGGATATCCATACAACGGGTGCTGGTGCTCGCCAGGCAGATCGTTGCCATCGGGGCGAAGGTAACCCACGCATCGACGCATCGGTTTGGGCGACAACGCGTGCAACGAATCGACCCACATCCACGGCAGCCAACCGTTTGGCGTGTGCACATCGGCGATCGTGACATTGCTGCCGTCGTCTTCCTCGAACCAACCACCGTGGTCTGCGTCGGGCGTGGAGCCTGCGGCAAAGCCCTCGCCATGATTCCACTTTGGATTCGACTCCACGAATTGGAACGTTGGAGCGGAGCCGTTGCGGACTGCGCCGACAGCCGGCGGCGCAATCGCTGGATGCACCTGGCGGTTCGGGAACGGGGCCACTGGCGCCGGCACCTGCGCGATGGCAGGCGCGATCAGGCCGATGAGAGCAGCGGCGAGCCTACGAGCCGGAGAAGACGGAGAAGACGGAGAAGACGGAGAGACGGAGAACGATCTGTCACGTGAACCTCCTTCGCGATTCCGAAGCGCACGGTAGCCACGTCCGCGATGTTGGCAATCCCCCCCCAACCAAGAGTAACCAAGAGACCGCCTCGGCGCCCGCCGGAACCGCAGCAGTAGCATCACACCCGTGTCCCCGCTGCCAGAGCAGAGGCCAACGCCCGCCGAAGGTTCTGCCATGCCGCCAACCCACCTCTTGATCGCCCTGCTCGCCCTGGCCCTCGCCGCCGGGGCTCGAGCTTCCGCCCAAGCCCCAGCCGACACGCCCGCCGACGGCCCCCCCACCTTCAACGAGCACGTGGCGCCGATCGTGTTCAACGCCTGCGCCCACTGCCACCGACCCGGCGAAGCCGCGCCGTTCGCACTGCTGTCGTATGCCGACGTCAAGAAGCGCGGCCGCAATCTGCTCGAGGTCGTCGAAGACCGCATCATGCCGCCGTGGCACCCGGAGCCCGGCTACGGCTCGTTCCGCCACGAGGCGCGCCTGACCGATGCGCAGATCGAGACGATGCGCGCCTGGGTCAAAGCCGGCATGCCCGAGGGCCCCGCGGACAAGCTGCCGCAGCTGCCGACGTTCGTCGAAGGCTGGCAGCTCGGCCAACCCGACCTCATCGTGGCGACGACGGGAGCCTTCGAAGTGCCAGCGCGCGGCCGCGACATCTACCGCAACTTCGCGATCCCACTCGGGCTGGCCGACGACAAGTGGATCACGGCGATCGAAGTTCGTCCCTCGGCCCGCACGGTGCTGCACCACGTGCTCGTCTTCCTCGACGAACAGCGCGAAGGTCAAGCTCAGGACGGCAAGGACGGTCGACCCGGCTTCTCGGGCATGCGCCTGCAACGCGCACCGATGATCGCCGCGTGGGCCGTCGGCGGCCTGCCCGACCACTTGCCCGAGGGCCTCGCGGTCAAGATCCCCAAGGGCAGCGACCTCGTGCTGCAGAGCCACCTGCATCCCTCAGGCAAGAAGGAGAAGGAGACGACGACGCTCGGCATCTACTTCGCCAAGGAGCCGCCTTCTCGCACGCTCGTCTCGATCCAGCTGCCGCCGTTCTTTGGCTTCACGTCGGACCTCGACATCCCGGCCGGCGAGGCAGAGTATGGCCTGCGCGATTCGTTCACGCTGCCGTGCGACGTCGATGCCGTCTCGATCGGCGGGCATGCGCACCTGCTGTGCAAGTCGCTGAAGATGCACGCCGAACTGCCCTCTGGCGAAGAGGTGCCGCTGCTCAAGATCGCGCACTGGGATTTCGACTGGCAGAACCGCTACACGTTCCGCTCGCTCGTGCGACTGCCGAAGGGTGCGGTCGTGCGCGCCGAGCTCGTCTACGACAACAGCAAGAACAACCCGAACAACCCCAACAAGCCACCCAAGCGCGTGCGCTGGGGCCGCGAGACCACCGACGAGATGGGCAGCATCACGATGCTCGTGGTGCCGGCCTTTGAGAAGGACATCGACGCGCTGCGCGAGGCCGTCGGCAAGAAGAACGCCGAGAAGGCCATCTCGCGGGCCACGGAGATGGTCGAGAACCAGTTCCAGAACTTCGACACGAACCGCGACGGCAAGCTGTCGAAGGACGAACTGCCCGCGCGGCTGCGGCCATTCTTCGACCGCCTCGACAAGGACAAGGACGGTGCTTTGTCGAAGGACGAGGCGAAGGGCATCGCCGAGCTGCTCGGCGGGTTGGGGGGCGGCCAACCGGGCGGCGGGCGATGAGACGGTCGGTGGCACGCGCGCGCCGACACGGACTCTGGTGCATTGCCTTCGCATTGGCCGCAGGCTGCAGCGGTGCCTC
>JBDSBS010000669.1:0-3919 GCA_039921435.1 Planctomycetota bacterium
CCGACTCACCGCCACTGCCCGACGACGGTCCAGTCGTGGCGCTCGTCGACGGCGATCCCTTCCACTTCGTGCTGCGCACGCCCGGTGCCTGTGTGCGCCAGTTCGCGATGTTGTCGGGCGGCAACCGCGTCTTCGACGGCATGACCGTCGACGCGATCAGCGCGCTCGCCACGGCGGAGCTGGAGCGGTACTACCCCGGCATCGACCTGTCTGGTGCGACGGTGCGCGTGCGCAAGGAGCCTCAAGCGACGTTCGTTGCCGCACCCGGCAGCAGCTCGGTGCGGCCAGCGCCAGGCCCGTTGGTGAATGGTCCCGAGAACCTGCGCGTCTGCGGCGATTGGACCGCAACTGGGTTGCCCTCGACACTCGAAGGGGCGGCGCGCTCGGCGGCGAAGTTGCTCGAACGCGAGTTTGCGGGGGCGACGATCGCGCGGTCGTGAAGCTCGACATCGCACCAACGCGTTCCGCCGTATCGCCAAACCCCGCGAGTGCGCCGAGAGTTCCGCCGAGAGCCTGGCTCACCTCTGGTCGGCGTCGGCGATCCGGCGCGATAGACTGCGGCTCCTTCTCGGCGGCGCGACAGAATCCCGCTCAGCTCTCGAACCAATTCTGGAACCCAACAGGCTCCATCCCATGCGTTCTCTTGCCGTCGTCCTCGTCGCGGCCGCCGCGCTGGCGCAAAGCCCGCTGACAACCACCTTCCTCAACAACAACACCGGCGCCGTCGGTGGCTGCGTCTACTTCGATCTCAATGTGACGAATGCCGCTGGCATCACGATCAACGGGCTCGACCTCAACGTGAACGGTGCTGGTTCGATCAACGTCTATTTGCTTCCGGGCGGCCGCGGCAGCAACCAGACCAACCAGGCGGCTTGGGCGCTCGTCACGAGCGGGACCGTCACCAGCGCAGGTGTCGGGGCGCCGAGCCCGGTGGCGATCGGGCCGATTCCGCTGGCCCAGGGTCTGTACGGGATCGCCCTTCAAGGTGTCGGTGTCTCTCACGTCTACACGAATGGCACCGGCCCGAACCAGACCGTCGTCACGACCGAAGTGACTCTGTCGGCTGGCGAGGCCTCGAACACTGCATTCGTCGCGCCCTTGTTCACGCCGCGCGTGGTCAACACCAACATCTACTTCGCGGCCAGCGGTTCGGCCACGCTCGCCACCAACACGACGAACGGTCTTGGTTGCATCCGCGCATACAACTCGTTCTATCAGTACTCCCTGAACGCGACCGTCGCCTCGCCAGCGCTGACGGGCAACGTGTTGCTCTTGAACCCCACAGCCAATGGCTACCAGGGCGCTTGGGTTCCTGGCGCTGCGGCCACCTCTTACGTGGCTCCGGTGTCTCCCACGGTCCTGGCGACGGGTGACGACGGTGTGGTTCTTTACTCGCTGACTACCGGGACGCTGATGACTCCATACGGCGCGCAGACCGCGGTGTCGGTCAGCGGCAATGGCATTATCGCCTTTGCCGGCACACTCGACTACCCCGGCACCGGCAGCCACATTCCGACAGCGCCTGGCTTCCTCAACAGCGCGACCGGTGGTGTCTATGTCTGGCACGACTACAACTCGGCCGAGACGGGCAGTGGCCCGGTCGTCGCGGAAGAGGCCAACGGTGTGCTCTACGTGACGTACGACGGCGTCGAGAACCACTCGGCCGCCGTCATGCTCAACCCGAGCACGGTGCAGTTCCAGTTCACCATGGCCACGGGCCTGGTCAGGATCGTGTTCTCGAGCATCGATGGCGACGCCACGAGCGTGTATGGCTCTGCCACCCTGGTGGGGGTTACGGCGCCGGGCCCTTCGGCCGATCCGGGTTCGATCACGCTGGCGCCGGCCGCGCCGGCCCTGTTGCTGACGAGCAGCCCCGAGATCTTGCCACTGTTGCTGACTGCCCTGACACGTCCGAAGTTCGGCACGAGCTGGAATCTGCAGGTGACCAACATCCCGGCGACCACGGTCTTCGGCGTGCACATCTTCGGTCTGTCCGACCCGGGCATTCCGAACCTGTTCTTCCTCGGCCTGCCCACCTGCCAACTGCGCGCGAACCTCGATGTCATCGTCGGCCCCTGGGCTTCCGCAGCCGGAATGTTCAGCTACAACTTCCCGGTGCCTACCACGCCGCCGAGCCTGATTGGCTTCGAGTTGTTCACGCAGGCCGCCACGTTCAGTGTGCCGCCCGTGAACGCGTTCGGCGCGATCACGAGCAACGGCATCAAGGGCAAGCTCGGCAATCTGTGATCGCCAGATCCTGAGCCGATTCGCGACTCAGTCGAGCGGCCGCGGCAGACTCGTTGCTGTCGCGGCTGCTTGCATGGGTGGCCCCTCCGGTTTGGCCACCAAGTGCGCTACGCCTGCACGTAGTGCGCGGCAGTGATCACGAACGGGCAGCCGCTCGGTTGGAAGATCAAGCCTTGGATGTTCATCAGCGGCGCTGAGGGCGGCAGCGGTGGCACGACGAAGGTCTGCTTCGAGTAACCACAGTTGTCGAGGAAGAACAGTGACCCGATGAACGGTGCGAACGGGTCGAAGATCAACGTCACCGGGAACAGCAGGTCCACCAGGCCGCCGCAGCCGAAGTTGGCGAAGGTCGGGAACTGGCCGCCGGCGAACAAATAGAACGGCATATTCGGCGGGCCATTCCATTCGAGGGTGATTGTGCTGCCACCGGGCGTGGTCGAGTTGAACGGGCCTTTGAGCCCCATCTGTCCGGTGTGGGTCGTGTTCGATCGATTGAGGAACAGCGCCGCTTGCTGGCTATTGGCCTGGCCAATGCCTGGAGGTGCCTGACCGATGCTCACGTAGTCCCAGTCGATCGATGTGGAGACGGAGCTGCTGCCGGCGGCGTCGCCGAAGATCCAACCGTTGTTGGTCGACGGTGCGGCCAGGGCGGGTCCCAGCACCAGCGCTCCATCAATGTGCAGTTCACCGTAGGTCGAAGTACCGACGATGTGCGACTCGAGGCGGTACGTGTGGCGAATGACCGACCCACCGGGCGGCGTCGTCCAGAGAATGCTGCTGCTGGTGGTCAGCCCGACATCGCCGGTGACGAGGTTGACGATCAGCGCGATGAGGACTCCAGGGTAGATGTACAGCACGCCGGTGCTGTCCGGCACCGACCCTGGCCCCCCGGTGCCGCCCAGCACCGAGAAGCGTGCCTCGCCAAAGGTCGCGAGCTGCGGCATGACCGGCCCGATGGTCGGATAGCCCGCGATGGTGCCGCTGTAGAAGAACGCGCCGAGCGTGGGATCGAGGATCGTGCGCTGCTGCAGCACGCCGCAGGTCGTGGCGAAGAACGTCGTGGTCGGAGTCGAGGTCGGGTTCGCGATGCCGACGCCGGGTGTCGCAGTCGGCAGCACGCCAGCTTGGTCGAACTCGAAGTGGAACGCGTATTGAGCAGGAACGGCGGCGCTCGTCAGCAGGATGAGCAGGCCAGTCAGGGTGGAACGCATGGCAAGTCTCCAGGGTCTGCGGTGCGCCCGCGATCGGCGATGTACCGCCGCCGTGCACCGGTGACCATGAATGACCCCGGCGAGCCGAGGTTGGACAAGTTTCTGCGGAATCCGTTCGTCCAGGACTCTCTGAGCTTGACCGGTGACCGAAGCGGCTGCGCGCCTTCGAAGCCTTCGATTCGTTCGACGAACGCCTCTCGAGCGTGCGCCGCCGAACGACCAGATCGTCTAGGTCGGAGCGAGGTGAGTCGGCAGAAGCCCGACGCGCGGTGCGATCGATCCGTGCGGCCACCCTCCCGCGCGGGCCTTGCTCCCGCTGCTCGAGGCTCCGACGATGTCGCACCGTGCCCGCTGACCCGAAAGCCGCTCGCGAGACCCTTGCCCGCTTGTATCCGCCGTTGGCACCGGCATTGCTCGCGTGGTCAAACCTGCGGCTGTCACCGTCCCTGCGGCGCGCGGTA
>JBDSBS010000670.1:0-4041 GCA_039921435.1 Planctomycetota bacterium
GAACAGGTTGTTCGGCGACTGGTGTGCCAGGAAGCCGGCACCGTGCCGTTCGAGCTCAAACGTTGCGACGAGCTTGCCGGTTGGTTCGCAAACGAACGCGGCGCGCTCGCGATACGCCGGCGGGAAGCGCCGTGCGGTGTAGATCGCGTGGCCAGCCGCTGCCGTGAAGCGACCGAAGAAGTCGACTTGCCGGATGTCGCGCGACATCGGAAAGAACGACGGGTCGTCGTCGGTGCGCAGTACCTTCGTTGGCTCGAGTCCGACGCCGCGGTAGGTTCTCTCCGGGAACGTGAAGAGCCAGCTCGGATTGCCGTTCGCCGTCGAACCGAAGACCTCGAAGTCGCTCGTGAAACCGAGTCCCCAAGTGTTGTTGGTCGTGTGCTGCAGGAACTCGAGCTTCTGGCCGTCGAGGTTCTTGCTGTTAGGTTTCTGGTCAATCGGGCGGAAGCGAAACAGGCCCTGCGCGAAGTCGTGCGCCTCGCCGCCGACGGTGCCCGTGAAGCACGAGTAGCCGATCGTCGCGTAGTACCAGCCGTCCTGGGCCCAGCGCAGGTTGGAGACGCCGGCGTGCGTGTCGCCCATGTGGAAGCCGCTGAACAGCACGGTCCGCACGTCGGCGCGGTCGTCGCCGTCGGTGTCGGCGAGGAACAAGATGTCGGTGCCGTTCGTGCAGATGACGCCGCCGTTGGCGAACGTCAGCGAGGTCGGGATCGACAGGCCTTCCGCGAAGCGCGTGAATCGGTCGGCGCGGCCGTCGCCATCGGTGTCCTCGCAGATCGTGATGCGATCGTGGCCGAGGTCGCGTTTGGCGAGGTTGTTGGGGTAGTCGACGGTTTCGATGACGAAGGCGCGGCCGCGATGGTCCCACGCGACGTGGATCGGGTTGCGGATGTCGGGCTCGTTGGCAAACAGCGACAAATGCATGCCGATTGGCACAGCAATCAGCTTCATCGACTCGCTCGGCGAGAGCGGCTTTTGCGCCATCGTGATCTCGGCGCGCCGGCGATAGCCCGGCAGCGACACGGCCTCTTGTTCGAGATGCGGCAAGGCCAGCTGCGTCAGCAGCGCGCGCTTTGCATCGCCGACGGCCCAATAGATGCCGTTGCGCAGCAGATCCTGAAACTGCGGGAGATCCCAGACGCGGTGGTCGTGGCCACCGGCGGTGTAGAAGACGCGGCCCTTGCCCTGAGTGCGCACCCACGTCCAGGGCTCCTGGTCGCGCATCTGCAGGATGACGCGGTCATCGGCGGGCGCATCGTGCACGTACGTCTCGTCCCAGGCGCGGTAGCCCTCGATGCCGGTCAGGATCGAGTGCTCGGCGACGTTGCGCACGGAGAACTCTTCGCCACCGTGCGTCGAGAAGCGCGCGCCGACGAGCCGCACGAACTGCGGGGAATGGCCCCAGCACGCCGACGCGCAGTGCACGGGCACGAAGCCGCCACCGTTCTCGACGTAGCCGAGTAGCGCGCGCAGTTGCGCTTCGGGCAGCGTGCCCATCTGCTGCCAGTTGCCGTAGAGCAGCACAGCGTCGAATGGCGCGAGCGCTGCGGGTGCGAAGCTGGCCGCGGGGTCTTCGCTGTAGGTCAGGTCGATGCCCTCGGTGCCGAGCCCGGCTTTGAGCGTGCGGTAGCGCGTGATCGGATCGTGGTGCGGGCCGTTCTGCGTCGGCGCGCCGAGGAACAGCACCTGCAGGCGCCGGCCCTCCGCGGGTGCTGGGCTCGGGGCCGGGCCGGGGACCTGGCCGGGTTCCTGGCCAGGCGACGGCAAAGCCAGCAGCGTCGAGAGCAGCAGAGCGACGGTGGAGCGGTTCATGCGGTGAGTCTCGCGCGTCGAGCCGCCGGCAGCTTGTAGGATCCCGCGCGATCTGGGTAGGTTTGCGCCATGGCGGCGCTACCGAATCACAGCGAATGCCTCGACGGGCTGGCCCCCGGTGCATTCCGCCATCTGTTCGACCACCTGCCGGGAACGCTGTTCTTCGCCAAGGATCGGCAAGGCCGCATCATGATGGGCAACCCGGTGCTTCGTGAAGCGCTGCGGGTTTGCGCGCGAAGAACAGATCGTCGGTCTGACCGCTGGTCAGCCCGAGTGATTCGTCACCGACAAGCGTGCTGCCTCAGTAGTCGAGCGCGATTACTGCCACGGAGCTGCCGGAGCCGGCCATCGACCAGCTCCCGATCCCGCGGAAGGCCCAGCCGTAGCGTGTCACGGGCGCCGCGCTGCTGCCGAGCCGCGCTGCGATGCCGTTGCTGAGCACGCTCTCGGTCAGCAACAGAGACGGCGCGAGGCCGATCGCCTGTGCTGCGACGGGGATCCCTTCGAGGCTCGGGTTGACGGGCAGCGGCCAGGTGATCTGCGGGTAGCCGCCGCTCTCGATCGCGACCTGCGTGAGGATGTCGCCGGACAACCAGAGTGTGCAGGGCATGCCGATTGGTAGCAGACTGATCGGCTGCACCGTGAGGCTGACTGCGTCGAACACGACGGGGAATGCACCGGGCGTGGTGCTCGTGATGTTGTGCACGAGCCCGCCGCCGACGATCGCCTGCGCCGCCACACCGGAGATCGACAGCGAGCTGTTGTTGACCACGCAGCCTAGGGTGTCCAAGTTGGAGACGATGCCCGTGATGGCGGTGGCGCTGAAGGTGACGCCGTCGATGCGGTAGCTCGAGGGCGGCACGGTGACGTCCGCGGTCTCGAGGATCAGCAGCAGGTTGCCAGCGTTCGGATCGAACACGTACGGCACCGTGAAGGGGATGTGGATCGAGAACGGGGACGGGGCGGTCGGATCGACCGTGATGGGCGGCAGCGTGACCGGACCCGAGAACACCTGCGTGGCGATGGCGCCGTTCTGGTTCGTGACGGGGTTGGTCGTCATCGAAGCGGCCGTCGTCGAGACCGTGTAGGCATTGACCATGTAGTTCTTCACGTAGCCCGCGTGCGTGGCGTTGACCGGCACCTGGTTGGGGCGGAAGCGCAGACCGAACAGCACGACCGGCACAGCGGAGATCTGGTCGGCATCGATCAACATCTGGACGCCGGCGTCAGTTCGACCGAATGGGTAGGTCATCAGCGTCGGACCCTCGACGTAGTCCATGCCCCGCGGAAATACGTTCTGTTGTTGCGCCGGCAGGGCGTGGGCCGCGACGAGGGTGAGCAGGGAAACGAGAGTGTGGGGTCGGCGGTGGTGCATGGGTGGAGCGGGCGTCGGAGCCGATCGGGCACGATGGCGTGCGGCTGACGGACTCGCAAGGCCCGGCGCGTGCTGCGCGTGGTGCGGCCCCCAAATGCGGTGGGCCACCACCGCCGAGGGTGAACCGTCCCGGGAACCGCGTGTTCCAGCACGGCGCTCACAACCCTTCCCCCTGGTGTCGACGTCGCGATTCGCGGGGGCGCAACCCCGATGCTCCGGCAAACTCTTGAAACCTGCCGGCGAGCCCGCGCGGAGAACACGCGTGACTGAAGCCACGACCGAAGCCCTGTTCGTGAGGTATCGCCAGAGTAGCGATCCGCAGGCGCTGGCGGTGGTCTTCGATCGACTCGCGGAACGGTGAAGGTACGGTTGCACCGTGGCGCGGCCTTGCTGCGCCAGGTGTTGCCGGCGGGGCTTGGCTCGACGCTCGCCTACACGGTGGAGTGCAGTGCCTTCGGTGATGGCACAGCAAGATCACGTTCGAAGTCGGTGCTGTGCCGGTGCGTCGATCTGCAGCTCGCGAAGTGACTGGCGCTGGGCCTCGGCGCGCGGTCGATATCATCGACAGAGCTTTGAGGTCCGTGCTCGCCGCCGCATGGGTCTTGCCGGTGACGGGGGTCGAGGCAGGCCGCGCCAGCCCGATCGGGCAGGCGGTGGAGCCGACGGTGCCGAGTCGCTACCTTGTGCAAGATGGCTGCTCGCTCCGGAACCGCTCTGGCCGCCTTCGCCTTGGTTGCGTTGCTCGCGGGCCGGCTCATGCCTGCGCAAGCCCCACCGCCGGGTGCCGCCGAGACGCAGGCTCGACTCGATCGAGAACTCGACAAGAACGTCATCCAGCTACTGGTCGCCTTCGC
>JBDSBS010000671.1:0-10782 GCA_039921435.1 Planctomycetota bacterium
CGAGCGTCTGGTTGCCCGGCGAGGGCCTGCCCGGCGTCGGGGGCACGGTCTACGCCTCGACGACTTGGGATCCGGATGGAGCGGGGCCGGTACCGCCGCAGCTCGTCGTCGGTGGCACGTTCCTCACCGCGGGAACGACCCTGGCCAACCGCATCGCGCGCTGGGATCCCGCGACCGGTGTTTGGTCGGCGCTGGGTGCCGGTGTCGATGGCGATGTGCGAGCGCTTGCGACGATGCCCAACGGCGACCTCGTCGTGGCGGGGTACTTCGCCTCCGCCGGCGGTGTGCCCGCCAGCCGCATCGCGCGCTGGGACGGTGCGTCGTGGTCGGCGCTTGGTGCGGGTTTCGACGATCAGGTGCGCGCGCTGACCGTGTTGCCGAATGGCGACCTCATCGCCGGTGGCGCGTTCCAGACAGCGGGTGGCGCCAACACGCCGCTCATCGCGCGCTGGGATGGCACGAGTTGGTCGGCGCTCGGCGGCGGACTGCAGTCGGTGTTTCCGGCGGTCCAAGGTGTGTGGGCGCTGACGGTGATGACGAATGGGGACCTCATCGTGGGAGGAACTTTCCTGGGCGCCGTCGGCGTTGCGGCTAGGCACATCGCGCGTTGGAACGGCACTTCGTGGTTGGCATTGGGGGCTGGGCTCACCGGGTCGGTGGGATCTGACTGTGTCTATTCGCTGACCACGCTGCCGAACGGCAATCTCGTCGCTGGCGGCCAATTCTCGACGGTCGGTGGCGCCGCCCTGCATCTTGCCCTTTGGGATGGAGTGACCTGGTCGGCGCTCGGCAGCGCGATCAACGGCGCGTTCAATCAGGTGCAGGTGTCGGCCCTCACGACGATGCCCAACGGCGACCTCGTGGCGAGCGGTACGTTCTCGTTCATCGGCGGCGTGGCGGCGCGACACATCGCCAGATGGAACGGCTCGTCGTGGTCGGCACTCGGTGCGGGCATGTTCTCGATCATGGTGAGCGGTGCCGCGCCGGTTTACGCGCTGACCGTGCTGCCGAGCGGCGAGCTCATTGCGGGCGGGTTCTTCTGGCGGTCTGGCAGCGTCAGCGCCAGCGGTGTGTCGCGCTGGGACGGCGCCAACTGGACCGCGCTCGCGGGCGGCATGGATGGCAGCGTTGCGGCCATGGTGCGTCTCGCCAACGGCGACCTCGTCGTCGGCGGCAGCTTCCGCACGGCCGGTGGGTTGGCCACAGATCGCATCGCGCGCTGGGATGGCACGTCGTGGTCGCCGCTGGGCTCGGGCATGGACGACTCCATCGCTGCGCTCGCCGTGTTGCCAAACGGCGACGTCGTCGCGGGAGGTTTTTTCACGACGGCCGGCGGGATCAGCGCGAGCCGAATCGCGCGTTGGAACGGCATCACGTGGTCGCCACTCGGAGCGGGCATGAACTCGATCGTCGCGGCTCTTCGAGTGCTGCCCAACGGCGACCTCATCGCCGGTGGCGGCTTCGGCAACACGGGCGGCGTGGTCGTCAACAACATCGCGCGATGGGACGGCACGGCTTGGGCGTCGCTGGGCGCGGGCATAGCGGGATGGGTGTCCGCCCTCGATCTGTCGCCGAACGGGGACCTCGTGGCGGGCGGATCATTCGCGGCCGCTGGTGGCGTCAGCGCCAACTGCATCGCGCGATGGAATGGAGTCGCGTGGTCAGCACTGGGAAGCGGGATCAACGGCTCGGTGCGCGCCCTCGTTGTCCAAGCCAATGGCGATCTCGTCGCGAGTGGCGGGTTCAACGTTGCGGGTGCCGTCAGTGCCAACAACATCGCGCGCTGGGACGGTGCAACCTGGTGGCCGCTCGGCACCGGGCTCACCGGCCCGCCCTTCCTATACGGTGTGTCGGCACTCGCTGTGCTGCCGAACGGCGATCTGATGGCCGGCGGCAGTTTCAATGTGGGTGGTGTCACTGGCAGCGGTGGCAGCGTAGGCAACCTCGCGCGGTGGGACGGCTCGGCGTGGTCCAACGTCGCAGCGGGCACTAACGGCAACGTGCGGTCGCTCCTGATGAACCCCTTGGGTGAACTCGTGGTGGGCGGAGACTTCACGGTCGCTGGCAGCAACGTGTCTGGTGCATTGGCGCGCCTCACGACGACTTGCCCCGCGCTGGCGACGGCGTACGGCGCTGGCTGCACGGGCTCGGGCGGACCCAACGTGCTCGATGCCGTGACGCTGCCGTGGCTCGGCAGCCTGTTCCGCACCGTGGCGACGGGGTTTCCGTTGAATTCACTCGCGCTCGGTGTGTACGGGCTCGGCCAGGTCTCGATTCCGCTGCCATCGCTCGTGCCATTCGGCGTGCCCGGGTGCCTGCTCTTGGTGAGCCCCGATCTGCTCCTTCTGTCGTTGCCCAATGCAGGCAGCGTGCAGATGCAGTTGGCGATTCCTGGCACCAGCTCGCTCGTCGGGCAAGTACTCAACTACCAAGTCGTGCCGGTCGAACTCGACGTGCTTGGCAACATCGCGGCGTTAACGAGCACGAACGCGCTGTCGCTGACGATCGGCTCGTTTTGAAGCGCCCCTAGTGCGTCGTCGCGACGGGCTTCGCGCGCAGCGTGCGCACGAGTACCACGAACGCCGCGATGAGCGCGAAGCCGCGCGCGTTCTCTTGCAGGCTCGGTGGAAAGACGAGCACGTAGCCGGCGTCCTTGACGAGCGCGGCGAAGCTCAAGACGCAGAACGGCATCAGGAACAGGCGGAACACCTGCCAGCGGTCGAGTGCTGTCGTGCCGGTCTGCTGGGCGACGTTGACTGCGTACCAGATCGCGTAGCACCACAGGATCGTGCGACCAGTCGTGAGTTGGGCCAGATACGTGCGGAGGCGCATGCGGGCGAGGATGCGTGGCGCGAGAGTGTGTTGCAACGGCGCGGCGTGTACGGCGAGGTTGCGCGGGCGAGGCGCATTCGAGTGCGACTGGTCTTCGCGGCTGGGCTGTCTCGACTGGGCCTCGCGCCTGAGACTCGTGCCGGTAGGCTCTTGTTCTTCGCCAGCTCGTTCCGAAGACCAACGACATGACTCACAGCAACCCTTACGCCAGCCTCACCGCCCCTCCCGCCGCCTTCGCCGCCGCGAGCGAACGCGCGACGTTCCTCAAGAAGGTCTACGGCCTCCTGCTGCTCGGCGTGCTCGGTTTCGCCGCGACGTTGTGGGCAGCCGCCAACGTGCCCGTGGCCAACGATCTCGCCATCCGGGTCGGTCGCATGATCTATGGCACCCGGTTCGGGTGGGCGATCTACATGGGGATCTTCTTCGCGGGCTCGTGGGCCGTGAACGCCGTCGCCGAGAAGAAGCCGCTCAATGCCTTCGCGTACGCTGCATGGGTCGTGACCCTCGGCTTCCTCGTGGCTCCGCTCGTGCTGATCATCAACCAGACGCAGGGCGTCGAGGTCATTACGCAAGCCAGCACGATCACCGCGCTCGTCTTCGGCGGCCTGACGGCGTTCGTGCTCTACACGGGCAAGGACTTCTCGTTCCTGCGCGGCATGCTCGGCCTCGTCGGCATCGTGCTCATGGTCGTGTTCGTGGTCGGCATGCTGATGGGCTTCACGTTCGGCCTGTGGGTCTCGGCCGTGATCGTGGCGCTGTCCGCCGGTTACATCCTCTACTACACGAGCACGATCCTGCACCGCTTGCCGACCACGATGGCGATGAGTGGCGCCATCCTGCTGTTCACCGAGGTCGTGTTGCTGTTCAAGCACATCCTGATCCTGCTGGCGCGCAGCCGCGACTGACGCAGTCGCATCACTTCAGCACGAGCTGACCGTGCTCGTCGAAGCGCACGTCCGTGCCGCGGCGCAGCACCTGCCGGCCCCGCTCGAGATCTTCGGCGAGGCGGCAACCGGCGAGGTGTCCGTCGGGATGCAGGTAGACGGGACCCAGCGGGCTCGCCGCGCAAACGACGCCGTCGATCGTGACGGGTTCGCGCGGAAAGAACGCACGTAGGCTGCCATCGGCGTGGAACGTGGTGGCGATCTTGAACGGGCCGCCGCGGCACAGGTAGCCCTGGATCGTCGTGTCCTGCGACAGGAAGCAGGTCTGCAACTGACTGCCCTCGTCGAGCCAGACATAGCTCGTCGCCGGCAAGGCATGACCCTGGATCGTCGCGGTCGCCGCGAGTTCGAACGAGCTGAGACTGCCGTCGGGATGCAGCCGGACCCAGCCGCGACACGGCACGCCTTGGATTTTCGTCGGCTCGGCGAGCTTTCCCTTGGCGAAGCTGCCGTCGTCGTGTCGCTCGATGCTTGCTTCGGAGAACGGCATCGACGGCGGCGGTGCGGTGGCTGCTGAGCAGGCGGCGCCGCCCAGGCTGAGCGTTGCAGCGATGGCGAGAGACAGCAAGGAGGCCGGCATGAAACGGCGGCGCTGCTGCAAGCGCGCGCCGAAGAAGCACAGCATCGCCAAGGCGATGGTGGGCGCGGTGATCAGCCAAAGTGAGGCTGCGTTGCGGAAGTACCAGAGGCACCAGGCGCCGAACGCAACGAGCACGAAGGCGCCGATGCGAGGCTGTGCCCACGCGAGGGCGCCGACCGTCCAGAGGATCAGCAGCGACGCGATCGGCGTCGGGTGCACGCCTTCGGACTCCATGGCGGCGATGACGAACCAGGACCAGAAACTGACCCAGCCGAGCAGGCCGGCCTTGGCGGCAATCAGGAGCCAGTTGCGTTCGAGATGGTGGTGGGGGCGTAGCGGAACGTTCATGGGTTGTTCGTTGTGTAAGTAATCACTAACACATCGTCGTGGCCGCGACAAGGGCACCATCTGTTGCGCACTTGGGCTACCCGAGCAGGTGTCGCCCGACGGTGCTCAGCAGCCTGGACCGTGCCTTCTTCGGCAGCAATCCGAGTTCGCGACCGAGGTTGACGACGGTGCCCAGCCCGAGCAGCGCCCAGGCGGCCAGTTCGGCGTCGGGCAGGCTGCGCGCGCTGCGCTGCTCGCGGTGCTCGACCGTGCGGGCGAGCAGGAAGCGGTGGAAGCTGCGGTAGGCCGCGCGCAGGGCTTTGGCGATCGCCGGGTCGTCGGTCTCCGACAGGCCCGCGAAGAGGATGCGGTAGAGGCCGAGCTCCCCGAGGTGGTCCGCTTCGTAGTCGAGCACGGCTTCCGCCGTGGTCACCGCATTGCTGCGGCTCGTTGCCTTGGTCCAGATCGCCTCCGAGTGTTCGACGACGTAGTCGATGGAAGCCGTGAACATGGCGCGCTTGTCGGGCCACAAGCGGTAGAGGATCGTCTCCTGCGCACTGCAGCGCTCGGCCAGCACGGCGGTCGTCGTGCGGCGGTAGCCGAACTCGGCGAAGGTCGCGGCGATGGTCGGGATCAGTTCGTCGCGCCGTCGTTCGCTGTGGTCAGGTCGCCCCATGGCGGCACGATAGCAGTGAGGCTCGGTCGCGCCCGAAGCGAATCGATGGCCGCTCAGCTGCTCGCGGTGCTGGCCGAGAACGAGTAGGCCCCATCACCACAAGGCCAGCGTCGTGCCGTCGGCGAATCGGCGCGCGGGTTGTTCGCAATGCCGCGTCACGCCGAACCACGCGCGTTCGGCGGGTGTTGCAAACAGGAAGCGCAGGCGAGCGAACGTTCCGTCGAGGCTTGGCATCGGTTCGCTGCTGCCCACTTCGCCGAGCCACGAGCGCGCTGCCGCGCCCCAGTATCGACGTCGCACGTGCACGGGGTCGAAGCCATACCACGCAGGCTCGGGCATGTGGAACGTCGCGCCGTGGCGCGCCGCCAGTTGCTCGAGGCCCTGGTGCAGTCGTTCGGCGGCATCGAGTGTCTGCGGCAGGGACAGGCGACAGCTTGGCACGAGCATGGAACGCATCACGGTGAACCGCCGAGGCGACAGCAGGCGCAGCGTCGCCATCGGCAGGCTGACCACGTGGCGGTGTTGGGCGTGCACGGTGAGTCGCTCCAGGGCTGCGTCGACCCAGGCGAGGATGCGCGGCACTTCGATGCCGTACAGCACGTCGTTGCCGACGTCGGTGAGCAACGCCGTTGTCGGTTTCGGCGGGCTCGCGGCGAGTTCTTGCCACAGTCGGCAGCCGTCGATGCCCGGCAATTCGCGGCCGAGCAGTCGACTGCGTATGCCGAACGAACGGCCGCGGCCGAGCGCCATGTGTGCTTCGATGGGGCGATGGGCGAAGTCGCGGGCGGCGTCGAGCAGCGCCAGGGCGAGTCGCGTCAGGTTGCTGGCACCGAGCGCCACGAGCCGTGTCGACGGAGCCGGGCTCATCGCGGCACCAGGGCTCGGGTCAGCAGTGCCGCGAAGCCGAAGCGCGCGAAGACCGGCAAGGTCGTGGTCAGGACTTGCTCGCGGCGTTGGGCAGCACCCAGGCGGGTATTCGGCGACGACTTGGCCATGCATCGCAGTATCCGCTACTGGCGGGATCGCGGCACGTGTCGCACGCCTTGCCAGCACGTGTCGCACGCCTCCCCAGACAGTCGCGAGTCAGTCGGCGGCGCGACGTTCGGGCGCTGGCTGGGCCCTAGTGGGTTGACCGGCCCGTGCGTTCCCCCGACAACCTCTGGCTCCTGATCTCGCCCGGAGGCTTTGGCAGCATGCGATTCCCCTCGATCTCTGTCTCGTGCGCCTCGTTCGCTTCGTTCGCCGCGCTCTTCGCGCTGCTGCCCGCGCAAGCAGTCGCACCAGACCGCGGTGTGCCTTCGACCACGGGCCTCGTCGTGTCGACTTCGGGCATCGCTTCGGACATCGGCGCCGCCGTACTGCACGCGGGCGGCAACGCCGTCGATGCCGCCATCGCAACGGCGTTCGCTTTGGCCGTCACGCATCCGTCGGCCGGCAACATCGGTGGCGGTGGGTTCATGGTGGTGGTGCCGCGCGAGGGCGAGCCGACCACCTTCGACTACCGCGAGAAGGCACCGCTCTTGGCGACCCCGACGATGTACCTCGACAGCAAGGGTGACATCGACGGCAAGCTCACGGCCGCGGGTTGGCTCGCGGCGGGTGTGCCCGGCACCGTGCGAGGCATGGATTTGGTGCATCGCCGCTTCGGTTCGAAACCCTGGCGCGACCTCGTGCTGCCGGCCGCCGAACTGGCCGAACGCGGCTTCGCGCTCCCCGCGGGGCTGGCGCGCAGCCTCAACGCGCAGATCGATGGTTCGATGGCCCGTTTCCCGGCGTCGGTCGCCGCCTACGGCAAGCCCGGTGGTGGCAAGTGGCAGGCCGGCGACAACCTGGTTCTCACCGACCTCGGCCGCACGCTGCGCCTCATTGCGACCGAAGGAGCCGACGTGTTCTACAAGGGCGCCATCGCCGAGCAGATCGTCGCCGACATGGCGAAGAACGGCGGCATCGTGAGCAAGGCCGACCTCTCGGCATACGAGGCCGTCGAGCGCGCGCCGGTCGTCGCGACCTTCCGCGGCTACGAAGTTCTCTCGATGCCGCCGCCCAGTTCGGGCGGAGTCGCGATCGTGCAGGCGCTCAATATCCTCGAGTGCTTCGAGCTGCCGGTCGCGGACCGGTTCTCGGCGTCGACGCTGCATCTGATCATCGAAGCAAAGAGGCGTGCCTACTTGGATCGGGCCCGGCATCTTGGCGATCCGGACTTCGTCGAAGTGCCCGTGGCGCGGCTCACGAGCAAGGAATACGCCGTCGAGCTGGCGGCTGGCATCGATCGCGACAAGGCGTCGAGCAGTGCGGTGCTCGGCGCGGACATTCTCACGGGTACCGTGCGCGACGAACGCGACGAGACCACGCACTTCTCGGTCATCGACAAGAACGGCATGGCGGTGGCCAACACCTACACACTGGAGGGCGGGTTCGGCAGTCATGTCGTGGTGGCGGGTGCGGGTTTCCTGCTCAACAACGAGATGGGGGACTTCAACCGCAAGCCAGGGCTGACGGATGTCCGCGGCACGATCGGCACCAAGGCCAACGTCATCGCGCCCGGCAAGCGCATGCTTAGTTCGATGACGCCGACGATCGTGCGCAAGGACGGCCGCGTGGTGCTGGTCACGGGTTCGCCTGGCGGCCGCACGATCATCAACACCGTTCTCGACGTCGTGTTGAACGTGACTGCGTACGGCATGAACGCGCGGCAAGCCGTCGACGCGGGCCGCATGCACCACGCCTGGATGCCGGACTCGGTGAACTTCGAGACGGCAACGGTCGCCGAAGCGGAAGTCGTGAAGCTGCGCGCCATGGGTCACGACGTGAGCCAGCGCGGGCGACAGGGGGATGCACACTCCATCCTCGTCGACCTGGCGACGGACACGGCCTGGGGGGCCAACGACCGCCGCAGCTCCGAAAGCAAGGCCGCGAAGTAGTCGCCGCTCAGTCGCGACACGCCGCTGCGTGCGCTCGCAACCGGGGTGCTCGGCCTCGTCATGTTGCTCGACGCGTACGCGCAATGCGCGGCGGCGAGCGATTGCGTCCCGTTTCGAGACCTGACTCGCTCTCGGTGGGCGCTTCCACGCGGTTTGCTGCTCCCGCGTCGCGCGTCGAGCCACCGAAGCAAGGCCTGGAAGCTCGGCTGAGCCTGTGGAAAGACCCCCGGTCGAGATCTCTTGCAGCGTAGGTGAAGTTGGTCCTTCCAGTTGACTCGGGCGTGAGCCGATACGCGGGTGGAGGTTGAGACATGCACGCAGCGACGCGAGTCGGCATTGCCGACACCCACGTTCATCGGCTCTATGCGGACTTCGCCGGGCTGCCCGTTGGCGTTGTGACGCAGTGCGTGCAGCACCACGCGAGCTTCAATCAGGTCAGCTGGCAGGAGTGCACCGGCGCGACGTTCGCGGAGAAGGCAAGCTCCTACTACGAGCAGCACGAGGAGTGCTTGTTCGACCTGTTGCACAGCTGTGCGGGTCGGCAGGCGCGGCGCGCCAGCTACCAGAAGGATGGCCACTGGTCGGCTTTCACTGGTGCCGGAGTCACCGTGCTCGACTTTGGCGGGGGGCTCGGCCAGACGGCCTCGCTGCTGCACGAGGCCGGTAAGAAGGTCACCTACTGGGATGTCGACGGGCCGACCTCCCGGTTTGCCGCCTGGTACTTCGATCGCTGTGGCCACAACGAGATCGAGGTGTTGACGACACCGTCGCGCGGCGTCGAGCTGCCCGCGCAACGGCAGTGGGACCTTGTGCTCGCCGAGGCCGTGCTCGAGTGCGTTCCCGATCCGGTGGCGACGGTCGAACGGTTGGCCAAGGCCGTGGCTTCGGGCGGCTTGCTCTACGTGATCGCCGATCGACCCGAGGCCACCGGCGCGCGGCCCATGCGTCGCCCCGTGGTGGTCGCCGATCTGCTCGCCGGTTCGCCGACGCTGCGTGCAATGGAGCACGCTTGCAAGGGCGACGGCGGCGCCGACGTGTTTCGGGCTGGCTGAGCTGGCGCTGGTTCCACCGACGCTGACTGGGTTGGCCCTGACTGGGTTGGCCCTGACTGAGTTGGGCCTGACTGAGTTGGCCCTGACTGAGAAGCTCCCGCCTGCCTGACCGCCCCGTCACCGCTTGGGCTGCTCGGGCTGCAAGAACAGGCCGCCGTTCCGCGGCCAACTGCTTCATCAGTTCGGCGCCGGACATGCCACCTCGACCGCCACCGCGGCCACCGCCACCGCCACCGCCACCACCGCCACCGCCACCGCCACCGCCCTCGCCGCGCGATTCGATGTAGATCGTGTTGATGCGAATCCGGCTGATGCGGTTGGTCTCGGTCACCGTCTGCAGGATCTGCTCGGGGCGCACGATCTCGCCGACGGTCGGTGTGCCGTCGCTGAGCACGAAGAGCTCGTCGGCCGGAGTCGCGTAGCGGGCGTTCTGTTCGATGGCTTGCAGCTTCAACGCGAGCTCGAGCCCGGCCCAGATGTTGGTCGACCGCCGCGTCTGCATCTTGTCGAGGTACTTGAAGAAGCTGTCCTTGTTGGCCTTGGTCGCCGTCGTCAGGTTGTCGCGCCACGAATCGGCGCGGTCGCCGAAGGCGACGAGGTTGAACGTGCTGTCCGCCGCCAAGCTCTCGACGGCTTGCCGCAGCTCGCGCCGGGCGACGTCGAACTTGTTCTCTCCGTTGCCCCATTCCTCGCGCATGCTGCCCGATGCATCGACGATGAACAGCACGCGCGTGCCGCGCACGGGGATGCCGAAAAAGGAGCCCGCGGTCGTCTTCTTGGCGTCGGCGGGTCGAGCGACCTTCTCCTTGGGCTCGGCGAGCGTGAAGGTGTCGCGCACCTCGTCCCACCACTTCCGCCATTGTGCTGGCTGGTCGGCCGGGAACACCGCGCCCGTCAGCGACACCAGCAGCTCGTGGGCGCGAAATGGCACGAGCCGCGACTTGTTCGCGTCCTTGCGCACGTCGCTGTCGATGGCGTAGGCCTCGAGCAGCCGGATCAGACTCGGCACGGTGTCGGCACTGCGCATCTGCTGCAGGTAGTCGAGAGCGGCGAGGTCGACGTTCCAGCCGTGTTGGCCGAGGCTAGCGAGCACCGCGGAGACCGCGCGCCGTCGATCTCGCTCGGCTACCTGTGCACCGTGTTTCGCGGCGATCGCCGTGAGTGCGTCGATCATGGCGATGCGCGCGGTCGCGTCGGGTTCGTTCAGCAGCTGGTCGGCCAGTGCGGGCACGGTCGTCATCAACAGCGAACGCGCGATGCCCTGAGCGGCGGCGAGGCGCAGTCGGGCAGTGCGATCCGCGAGGCCGCTCTCGAGTGCGGGTCGGTACAGTTCGTCGGCGAACGCGCCCAGCGCGTGCAGCGCAGCGGCGCGAAGCGGCAGTGCGGTCGAGCCCGCCAGCGCGGTATCGAGAATGTGCTGACGACCGCCGTCGGACGCCAGCGCGGCAAG
>JBDSBS010000672.1:0-3697 GCA_039921435.1 Planctomycetota bacterium
GAGCCACGGCACGTCGCCGGTAGTGGCGTTCGCGACCAAAACCGCGCTGATGCAGGTCGAGCTGTGGCTGCTGACCGGCGGCCGCCGACGGACCCGCGTGCCTCAGGCCAGCAGCTCGCGCCGCACGACGCCGTGCACGTCCGTGAGCCGGAACGGCCGACCCTGAAACTTGTACGTCAACCGTTCGTGGTCGACGCCGAGCAGATACAGCATCGTCGCCTGCAGATCGTGCACGTGGATCGGCGTCTCGGTGACGCGGTAGCCCAGCTCGTCGGTAGCGCCCACCACCGCTCCCCGCTTCACGCCACCGCCCGCCAGCAGCATCGAGAAGCAGTGTGGATGGTGGTCGCGGCCGAGGAACTTGCTGCCATCGCGCGCCTCGTTCATCGGTGTGCGCCCAAACTCGCCGCCCCAGACGACCAACGTCTCGTCGAGCAAGCCGCACCGCTGCAGGTCTTGCAGCAGCGCCGACAGCGCGCGATCGAGCTGTTGCGCCTTCTTGGGAAACTGTGTCATGAGGTCATCGGTCGGGCTGGTGCCGTGGATGTCCCAGCCGGCGTCGAACAGCTGCACGAAGCGCACACCGCGTTCGACGAGGCGGCGCGCAAGCAGGCAGTTGTTGGCGAGCGATGTCCGGCCCGGTGTCGTTCCGTACAGCTCGTGCACCGAAGCCGGCTCGCTCCGCAGGTCGACGGCCTCGGGCACGGACATCTGCATTCGGAACGCCAGTTCGTACTGCTGAATGCGCGTCTCCGTCTCGGGATCTCCGGTGCGCTGCTCGTTCTCGCGATTGAGGTCGTTCAAGGCGCGCAGGCCGCGCTCACGCCGTGCCCGGTCGAAGCCCGCCGGATCCTGCAGATAGAGCACGGGATCACCCTGCGAACGGAACTCGACGCCCTGGTGCACGGACGGCAAGAAGCCCGATCCCCACAGCGCCTTGCCAGCACTCGGCAAACTGCCGCCGCTCAGCATGACGACGAACGCCGGCAGATTGTGGTTGTCGCTGCCGAGCCCGTACGACATCCAGGCACCCATCGACGGCCGACCCGGCCGCGGCCCACCCGAGAACAGCAGCAACTCGGCCGGCGCGTGGTTGAACTGATCGGTGACCATCGAACGCACGAGCGTGACACAGCCGAGCTGCTGGGCCAAGTGCGGAAACAGCTCGCAGACTTCGATGCCGTTGCTGCCGCGGATCCAACCGTGCTTGTGACCGAGCAAGAGCGGGTGCCCCTTGATGAACGCGAAGCGCTCCTGCTGCAGGAACTCGTCGGGACACTTCTTGCCGTCGTTGCGGTCGAGCACCGGCTTGCGATCGAACATGTCGAGCGTCGGCGGTGCGCCTTCCATGTGCAGGTAGATCACGTTCTTGGCGCGCGGCGCGAACGGGCGGCGATCAGGCGCGCCGAGCAACGCACCGCTGCCGATCGCCATGGCCCCCAGCGACAGCGCCGAATCGCGCAGGAACCACCGCCGCGAAGCATCGAAGAAGTCGCGCATCGCAGTCACCGTTTGGTCACGAACTCGTCGAGGTTCATCACGACGCCCGCGATGACGGCCCACGCGGCGAACTCCTCGGCAGCACCATGGCGGCCGCCTTCGACGATCGCCTGCACAGCTTGTGGGTCGGCCGCGAGATGTCGACGTTCCTCCGACAAGAGCGCGAGCAGTCTCGCCAGCTCGCTGTCGGTCGGCAGCCGCAGCAAGCACTGCCGCCACAACCAACGCACTCGCGCCGCATCGTCGGGGCTGTCGGCGGCCATCGTGCGCGCAGTCACAGCCAACGCCGCCTCGTGGAACTGCGGATCGTTCCACAGCACGAGTGCCTGCAGCGGCGTATTGGTGCGCTGGCGGCGCAGCACGCACGCTTCGCGGCTCTGCGCGTCGAACAGCAGCATCGCCGGATGCGGACTCGTGCGCCGCCAGAACGTGTAGAGGCTTCGGCGGCAGCGGTCGGGCCCGGTCGCCGTCTGCCACTTCGCGTCGCTGTAGATCTGCATCCAGATGCCGTCCGGCTGCGGCGGCATCACGCTGGGCCCCCCGACAACCGCCGTCAGCGAACCCGACACCGCTAGTGCCTGGTCGCGCAGCATCTCCGCCGACAGGCGAAACGCCGGGCCGCGTGCGAGCCAACGGTTGTCGGGGTCGTGCTCGAGTAGCTCGGGCGTCAGCACCGAACTCTGCGCGTAGGTCGCCGACAGCACGATCGTGCGCAGCAGGTGACGCCACGACCATGCACCGTCCATGAACTCCGCGGCGAGCCAATCGAGCAGCTCGGGATGCGACGGCACGTCGCCTTGGCTGCCGAAGTCTTCGAGCGTCGAAACGAGGCCGCGCCCGAACAGTTCGTTCCACAGGCGATTGGCCTGCACTCGCGCCGTCAGTGGGTTGTCGCGCGCGACGAGCCAACGCGCGAGTATGAGACGGTTCTGCGGCGCCTCGGTAGTCAGCACCGGGAGCACCTTGGGCGTGCTCGCTTGCACGGGTTCACCCTGCGTCAGGAAACTGCCGCGCAAGTGTATGCGCGTCGTTCGCCGCTGGCCGGCAGGCAGTTCGCGCAGGACCGGCACCAGCGGTCCCTGGTGGGCATCGAACTCCGCTTCGGCCGCCGCGATGAGCCGACGCAGCTCGGCGAACTCCGGTGCGCGCGCGAGGTATTCGCGGCGCAGCAGGTCCCGTCCAACGTCATCGACCGCGTGCGGCGGCAGCGCCAAGACCTTCTCGACTTCGGTGCCGAGGTCGGTGGCGCGCAGATCGAAGTAGAAGCCACCGATGCCGCCGCCGTTGCTGACCTTGAGCAGCAGCTCGTTGTCGCCGGCGCGCAGGGCTACGGTCAGGATCTCCTGGTCTGCGGCGGCACCGCGCGTCACTTCCTTGGCCAGCACCTCAGTGCCGTTCCAGCACACCTTGATCGCATCGTCGCTGCCCAGCGACAGCACGGCGATCGCGGCCGAATCCGCGTGGTAGGTGCGGTGCAGATAGAAGGCGCTGTGGTCGCCAGACCATGTGTGGACACGCCCGTCCGTATAGTCGTACTCGGTGCGCCAACGCTGCCCCTGCTGTTCGACGTCGAGCCGCACGCCATCGCGTTCCGGCGCGAACGCCGTCGTGTGCGCCGCGTGCAGGTCGACCGCCTCGATCGGGCCGAGCACGTGCCACGGCGAGCGTTTCGCCTCGGCTGCGCGGAATGCCGCCAACACTTCCCGTCGCGTTTCCACCCACTCCATCACCACGTCGTCAGGAGCCCGCAGCTTCGCGCGCAGCTCGGCGAGCTCGAGCTCGAGCGCCTTGACCGCCGCGGCGTCCTGTTTGGTTGGCACCCGCAGCACAGGCGCGTCGTTCGGCTGGTCCTTGTCTTCGGTCTGATCGAAGTAGGCAAACAGCTCGTAGAACTCCCGCTGCGAGAACGGATCGTACTTGTGGTCGTGGCACTGCGCGCAGCCGAGCGTCGACGCCATCCACACGGACATCGTCGTGTCGACGCGGTCGATCACGGCCGCCGTGCGAAACTCCTCGTCGTCGGTGCCACCTTCGGTGTTGGTCATCGTCTGCCGATGGAAGGCCGTCGCCAAGCGCTGTTCGAGCGTCGCTTCGGGCAGCAGGTCGCCGGCGAGCTGTTCGATCGTGAACTGATCGAACGGCATGTCGTGTGCAAAGGCATCGATGACCCAATCGCGATAGCGCCACATTCCGCGCC
>JBDSBS010000673.1:0-5104 GCA_039921435.1 Planctomycetota bacterium
GGCTGACGCCGAGTTGCGTCGCATTGGCGAACGGCTCATCACGCACCGTTTTGCCGCCAAGGACCTCGCCAAGGCCTTCGCGGTCGCCGGATCTCGTGTCTGCGTCAAGGCGATCGTCGAGCACGACGCTGCGGTGGGCACCCCATGAGCGAGCCGCGTTCGCACCGGATCGAGACGTCATTGGGTCCGCCGCTCGTGCAAGTAGGTGGCGTGTGGACGCTCGATCTCGCCGAACTGCCAATACTGCACGGCCTGTCGGTGCTGTCGCGCGCGCTCGCCGAAATGGTCGTTGCCCAGGTGCGCAGCGAGCGCATCGACGTCGCCGTCGAGCGCAAGCTGCGGGCGCGCGAGAATCCCGAACTGATCGAGCACTTCGGCATCGACCTCGTCAAGGTAGCCGCAGAGCACGAGGCGATCGAGTTTGCGGCGACTCGCCCCGAGATCGTCGAGGCCAGGTTGCGGGCGCTGGTCGGCAGCCTGCAGAGGCAGCGCTTTCGCGACGCGTTGTTTCCGCCACCAGGAACCCAGCCGATGGCGCTCGTCGCGGAGTTCGCCGATGAGCCTGGCGCGGGTGCGCTGCGACAACGGTTCTTGCTCGAACACCTGACCGCGCGGCGCGAGCCCGGCCGCGACTCGCTGCGCATCACGATCGAAGGTGTCGACAGCCGCAGGATCGACCTGGCGTCGCTGCCGCACCTGTGGATCGAGCACGTCGAGGACCGCCACTTCATCGCGGGTTCGACGCGCATCGCACAGACCTGGACCGAAGCGCTGCGGCGCGAGGCCGCGCGCGGCCGCCGCTCGTTCGTCGAGGAGCGCGACCCGCACAGCCACCTGTTCCACCAGCTCGACCAGGCCGGACTCGGCGCGATCCAGCGGGTCTCGGTGCAATGGTCCGAAGTCGCGCTGCCGTTCTTGTTGGAGAGCGAGCCGGCGGTGCCGAGCGAGCTGTTGAAGCGAGTGTTGCTTGCCCTCGAGGATCGTGGACTGCGGCGGCTGCTCGAGGCACGAGAAGTCGTGCGGGTCGACGCGGGTCCGGTGCCGGTGTTCCTCGACATCGCACAGCTCGGTCGCGTGCTAGAACTCTCGGTCGGGCAACGGCGCGAACGGGCCTGTGCCGACGCGTTTCTGGGTCGCATGCCGGCGCTGCAGGCGGTGCTCGCTCAGCACGGCGGCAACGAGCCGCTGCGGGACGTGCCCGTGTTCCTCGTGCACCACATGACGGGCGAGATCGTCGGTCTGATCGCCGCACTGCGCGCGTTGGGCTGTCGCGACCTCACCTGCCTCTACGTCACCTACGCCGGCGAACCGCCCGCCAGCTACCTCGACGCCGTGCTCGACCTGCCGGCGCACGAGTTCCGCGCGCTGGCCCTCGTCAACGTGCCGCAGCGCGGCACGGTCGAAGGCGCCTACCGCCTGTCGCAGCACTACTCGAAGCTCGACGAATGCGACGAGATCGTGCTCGCCCTGAGCAACCGCCCAGCTCACTTCTTGGAAGCGATGCGCGCCGCGGCGGTCGTGCCGTTCTTGCGCCAGATCGCGCGCGCCGAGGCGGCGGGTCAGCGCTGCCTGCTCGTCGAAGACGGCGGGTATCTCGGCCCCGTGTTGCACGAAGGGTTGTTGCAGGGCGTGACCGTGGGACACTTCGCCACCGAACTGGGTCATCGCATCACCGACGACCATGCGCTCGCCGAAGTCGTCGGCGAACGTCTGCTCGGCACCGTCGAGCACACGCGCAATGGCTTCGATCGACTCGTCGAGGTCGAGCAGAAGCACGGCCACCTGCGGCTGCCCGCGTATTCGATAGCGATCTCACAGCTCAAGCGCGCCGTCGAGTCGCGCGAAGTCGCTGCTTCGGTGCTCAACGCGGTCGAGGCGGTGCTCAACGCGGACGGTCGCATCCTGTCGCGCCGTTCTTGTCTCGTGCTCGGTTCGCGCGGTGCCATCGGCCGCGAACTCTGCCGCAGCCTGCACAGCCGGCTCGATGCACCCGGTCCGGGCTTGGCGGGCATCGACCGTGCGCTCGGCGGTCCGACGAACCGCAGCGGGTTGTGCGAAGGGCGCACGCTCACCGAACTGCCGGACGGTCGATGGCTCGACGTCGATCTCGTGATCTGCGTGACCGGTGCCAGCGTGCTGACCGGGCCCGACATCGAGCACTGGTTCGTGCACGGCGACAAGACCACGCTCGTGCTTGCCAGTGGTTCGACCAAGAAGATCGAGTTCCGCGCAGTGATGGAGTGGTTCGAGGCGCTGATGCAGAGCGATGCCCCGCAGCTCGGCGCACATCGTGTGAAGATCGCCGTCGAAGAGCTGCTCGATCCACGCACGGCGCGCGCCTACGGCCACCGTTGGCAGTTCGACTTCGGCAGCGAGCGGGCGAAGAAGACCTTGTTGGCGCTCGGCAACCTGACGCCGATCAACTTCCTGTTCTACGGCGTCGCGACCGAGGTCATCGACGAGGTGCTCGCGCAGTTGCTGTCGGTCGCGTTGGCTGCCGTGCGCCGCGCCGATGAAGGTGCCGGGCCGTGGCGGTTGCTCGCTGTCGATCGCGACATCGATGCGGAAGGTGAGCCGCTCGTGCCGAGTTCGGCCTGACGCGCGACGGAGCCCGTGGCCACTCGGGCAGCCGGCGACCGCAGCAGAGCCGCGTCCGGCCCTGTGCGGTGCGCCTGGCTCAGGTCTACGCTTCGGTGCGCAGCACGAGCACACCCTCGCCGCGAGGCGTCTCCACGAAAACGGCGCGCAGGTACGCGTCCTGGACTGCGGGGTACTGGTGTCGAGCACCGGAGTGTTCGAACAGCAGGGCGTCCTCGCTGGTCACCACGCGCACGATCTTGGCCGGGAAGGTCACGTCGAAGCGACCGATCACGGCCCCAGGTCCGAGTGTGGCGAGCACATCGGCTTCCGACTCGACGGACCTGCCGACAGGATCCCCGGAGCACGCGGTCAGCGCGGCGAAGGCACAAGCGACAGAACGAAGCAGGGCGCGCATGTTCAGTTCTCCGAACGGGCCATCGGCTGCGGCTGTGCGGATACCGATCGCGACGCTGCCGCAGCTCGAGCTGCACCGTCGGTGGCATCGCGGCGGTCTCGTCGTGAGCCACGACCTCAAGTCGCTGCGTGACGGCGTCGTGTTCTGCGACATCGTCAGTCGAGTCGAGAGTCATCGGACGCGCAGAAGGTCCGGCGTCGGGTAGTCGCGTGCGGCCGCATCGATCGTTAGCCCGACCTGACACAAGCTGCCACAATGTGCCACATTTGCTAGACTGGCCCAATGGGCACAACCACCAACCCGGACTCTGGCCGCGCAACACTCAACGTGTCGCTCACCCAGGAGCTCGCCCGCTTCGTCGAGGGGCAGGTCAAGGGCGGCCTCTACAGCACGGCGAGCGAGGTCGTCCGCGAAGCACTGCGCATGCTCTCTGAACGTGAGCAGATGCGGGCACTGCGTCGCGAAGAGATGCGCAAGAAGGTGCAGGCTGGCGTGGACCAACTCGACCGCGGTGAAGGCCTGGATGGTGACGCAGTGTTTGACGAGATCGAACGCGACATTGACGACCTTGAAAGTCGCCAGGGCAAGACGTGAGCCGATTCGTTCTCGCCCCTTTGGCGAAGCAAGACCTGCAGGACATCAACGCCTACATCGCCAAGGACAGTACGTCGGCGGCGCGGCGAGTCATCCGCGAACTGCGGGCGAAGATGTCTCAACTCGCCGAGAGTCCCGGTCTCGGCCACAAGCACGAGTTCATTCCCCAAGAGGACCCGCGCGTTGTCGTGGTCTACTCCTACCTGATCGTATTCTGCCCCGAACGACGGCCGATCGAGATCGCCCGAGTTATCTACGGCGGCATGGATCTCGAGCAGGTGTTCGCGCAAGAATGAGAATGGAAACGGGAGAACTCGACGTCGAGGGTTGAGCGCGACACGACTCCTGATGCGGTCGTGAGACCAGGTTCGTTTCGCGAATCTCGGCCCGTTGTCGGGCAGGCAGTTCGGCGACGCGATGACATGCCAAGGCACAGCACAGTGCCCCGAAGCTGCGCCTTGGGACGCCGTTCACTTCGCGGTGTTCTGCAGGGCCTCGGTGAGTCGGGCCCACGCCCCGGGATCCTGACCTGGCCACGCTGCCACCGATGCGAGGCCGACACGCCAGTGGGCGAGCAAGGCAACTGCGGCTCGGCACACGGCAGGTGTGTGCGACGTCGCCTGCTCGAGCACGTCGACGGTGCCGACGAGTGCAAACTCGGTTTCGCCGGCGGCGAGCAGGTTCGTTGCTTCGGCGAAGGCGAGCCCCCTCGCTTCGGGCGCGATCGACAGACAGAGGCTCGGCCCGCGCAGGCCGTGCCGCAGCGCGATCTCGCCGAGGCACGTGCTCGGCAGCGTGTATGGAAAGATCGGTCCGTCGCACATGCCCGTGCCGAGGCTCTGCGCGAACCGCAAGTCGGAGTCGAGGCAGCCGAGCGTCGTCTCGATGACGAGCGCGCAGCCGGCGCGCGCGCCTTCGGGCAGAACGGCATCGAGGCCGGCGGCAGTGCTGGCGAGCACTAGCGCGCGCGACACCCGATCGAGGCGGCGGAACGTCTCGTCGCTGCGGCCGAAGACCGTGCGGAACGTGCGCCCGGTGCCCGGTGCCGGGCTGCCGAGGTCGCGCCAGCGCACGTGAATGCCGGTCGTGCCGGCGATGCGTTCGTGGTCGACGGCGCCGATGGCGACGATGGTCGGGGGCAAGGTCATGCCTGCAGCACCAGCGCCGCTTGCACGCCGCCAAAGCCGCTCGCGACCTTGAGCGCGTGGCGCGCACGCGCCAACGAACGGGGTTTCTGCACGAGGTCGAGGCCGGCCGCGACATCGGTGTCCTGCAGCGCGACGTTCTTCGGCACGGTGCGTCGCTGCAGCGCCGCGATCGCGGCGATGGTCTCCAGCACACCGGCGGCGCCTAGCGTGTGTCCTGTCTGCGCCTTCGTGCCGAAGGCCGGCGGGGTCACACCGCCGAACAGCCCGACGAGGCCCATCGCTTCGGTGGCGTCGTTGGCCACGGTCGCCGTGCCATGCAGATGCACGAGGTCGATGCTGTCGGTCGAGATGCCGGCCTGGTGCAGCG
>JBDSBS010000674.1:0-2861 GCA_039921435.1 Planctomycetota bacterium
TCGACTCACAGAGTAGCGCCGGCTCCGTCCAACCGCGGTGAGCATGCTCACCGGCATTTCACCACACCCGCAACCTGTGTGGGGGCGGTTGGAGACGGCTCAACTGCGAGCAGACACTCGCATGAAGGTTCGGAGCGGATTCTGCACATCCCGGGGATGACACGGTCGTCCGTGACCCAGGTGGGAATTATGAATCCGCCCCGGGCGTTCTCCCGCAGGCCGGTCGCGCCGATAGACTCTGCTAGCCAACGCGGTCTTGCCGATCCGGCAGGAAGGCATCCAGATACACCTGGATCTGCGGGCTGGAAAGCGAGTCCATCGGCATGGCGATGAGCTTCTGGATGAACGCCTCGATGCCCGCGCGAGAGATCCCCACTTCCTCTACTGTCGCCACCGGCCAGCCGTCATCGAGGCTGAGCGGCGCGGTGTAGTGGTACCGCTCGCCCGACCTGCCGCGGGGATAGAACGCACTCGAGTTCTCGCTGTCGGCGCGGGTGAAGTCGAAGCTGGCCCCATTGAGCGGTAGCCTGATGACCCCGTCGTCGTACCTTCCCTCTGCCCCGCGGCCCCCGCCAGCAGAGTAACCACGTCGTCCTTCACCTCGACCCGTGACACCCGAATGAAGCGGCCCCTCTGCGTCGCCATGGGGATGCGCGCGCCCTAAGGGCCCGCGGCCGGTGACATCGCTCTCTGTGAGTAGTCACATCGATCCACGGAGCACGTTGAGCCTGCTGATGCAGCGGCGCGCGCGCCGCGAGCGGCTTCCGATGCCGAGCCCACGTCGTCGCGCACGGGACTATGCTTCAATAGCCCCCGGCTGCCACGCGTGTGTTTCGTGCAGTGCCGAACGCAGCGGGAAGCCATGTCCACCCCGTGAATGCCACGCTCAACCTGACGCACCGGACCAACACGCTCGTCGTCGTCGAGGATAGCACGCGCACCGGTACCGTTTCACTAGAGGCGCCGAGTGACCATGGATGACACCAGCATCCTGACGATCAACGGCGGTTCGTCGACGATCAAGTTCGCGCTGTTCCGCATCGGCCAGACGCTCACGCGCGGACTGCGCGGCACGGTCGAGTGGATCGGCCACCGGGCGACGTTGACGTTCACCGACCCGGCGCGGGATCCGCCGCATGGGCAGCGTGACGGTGAATTCACCGAGGAGGAGGCCGTGACGGTACTGCTCGACTGGATCGACGCGCAGCCGGCCTCTACCACGATCCGGGCGGTGGGCCATCGCCTGGTGCACGGAATGAAGCATCGTGATCCGGAGCCCGTCACGCCGGCGCTGATTGAAGCGCTGACGCGCATCGCTCCTAACGATCCCGAGCACCTACCGCGCGAACTCGGCCTGCTCGAGGCGTTCGCACGCCGCCATCCCGAGTTGCCGCAGGTCGCGTGTTTCGACACCGCGTTCCACCGCACTATGCCGGCCGTGGCCCGTACACTCCCCATCCCCCGGCGCTACCAGGCGATGGGAGTCGAGCGCTACGGCTTCCACGGACTCTCCTACGCCTACCTGATGGAAGCGCTGCGCACGCTTGGCGACCCGGCGGCGACGACGGGCCGGGTCATCCTCGCCCACCTGGGCAGCGGCGCCAGCATGGCGGCCGTGCGCGCGGGACAGAGCATCGACACAAGCATGAGCTTCACACCAACCTCGGGACTGCCGATGGGGACGCGCTCGGGCGACCTCGACCCGGGGATCGTGAACTTCCTGGCGCGCACCGAGCACATGACGGCCGCGCAGTTCCAGCACCTGGTCACGCACGAATCGGGGCTGCTCGGCATGTCCGCAACCAGCGCCGACATGCGCGAGCTGCTGGCGCGGGAAGCAACGGACACGAGGGCGCGCGAAGCCATCGCGGTGTTCTGCTATCAGGGGAAGAAGTGGATCGGGGCCTTCGCGGCAGCCCTCGGCGGGCTGGACACGCTGGTCTTCGCCGGCGGTATCGGCGAGCACGCACCGTTGGTGCGCAGCCGCATGTGCCTTGGGCTCGGCTTCCTCGGCATCGAACTCGACGAGCGCCGCAACACCGCCAACGAAGGGGTGATCTCTTCGGCGGCGAGTCGGGTCACCGTTCGGGTCATTCGTACCGACGAGGAATTCATGATCGCCGAGTCGACGGCCCACGTGCTCGACATGCATCACTAACCAGGGATACCAGCATGAGCACCACGACTCCTGCGCGCGAACAGCTGCACATGAACACCACGACCCTCACCCCCGAACTGCTGCAACGACTCGATGCCTACTGGCGCGCCGCCAACTACCTGTCGGTCGGGCAGCTCTATCTGTGCGACAACCCACTGCTGCGGCGGCCTCTGGCACTCAGCGACATCAAGCACATGCTCCTGGGTCACTGGGGGACGACGCCGGGACAGAACTTCATCTACGCGCACCTGAACCGGGTCATCACGAAGTACGACCTGGACATGATCTACATCTCGGGGCCTGGTCACGGCGGACCGGCCGTGGTCGGCAACACGTACCTCGAAGGCACCTACAGCGAGATCTATCCCAGGATCAGTCAGGATGAAATGGGGCTGCAGCAGCTCTTCAAGCAGTTCTCGTTCCCCGGGGGCATTCCGAGCCACGCATCACCCGAGTGTCCCGGCTCGATCCACGAAGGGGGAGAGCTGGGCTACTCGCTCAGTCATGCCTTCGGCGCGGTCTTCGACAACCCCGGGCTGATCGTCGCCTGCGTCGTGGGCGACGGCGAGGCAGAGACCGGGCCGCTGGCGACCGCGTGGCACTCCAACAAGTTCCTGGACGCGGCCACCGACGGTGCGGTGCTGCCGATCCTGCATCTCAACGGCTACAAGATCGCCAACCCGACCATCCTTGCCCGCATCGA
>JBDSBS010000675.1:0-4467 GCA_039921435.1 Planctomycetota bacterium
GGTCATCATGGCCGTCGTGACGACGTTGATGGCGAGCCCGCTGTTCGATCGCCTGGTTGGCAGGGGGACCGCGGCTGGGCAACGAGTGGTCGCCGGGAAGGCTCGATCGCTGGATCAGGCGTGCTGATCTGCTGCGTCCGCGGTTCTTCGCGTGGCGCGCGGATTTGGGACGCCCCCGGGCCTCGAGCCTGCCTCGAGCCCGCGGGTCCGGTTGCCATGCCTCGTTCTGCGACTATGGTGGACTACGTTCCACGCGCCGGCTCCTGATCCCAGCCAGGCCCCGCGGATCCGGTAGACTGCATGACCCGGTGAAGGCCCGTCCCATGATACGAGTACTCCTGCTCTCCTGCCTGTTCGTCTCGGCGCTCGTCGGCCAGACAACCACGATGACCGTGACGGCGCCCAGTCTACCGAGCCCGCAAAACGTCGACCGGCCGTGGTCCGGTGGCGTCGGGCGCTACCAGCAGTGGTTTTCGTTCAACAGCCTGCAATCACTGCCGGAACCGATGCGCGTCGAGCAGGCCGAGTTCTTTGCCGGCACCACCCTCAACACGCAAGCCGCACAGATCAACTGCGAAATCCTCATGGGGCACGGCAAGTTGTCCGGTGTCACGGGCCAGTTCGACACGAACTGGGACTCGCCGCCGATCGTCGTGCGGCCGCTGCAGAACCTCCAGTTGATCGCGGGCGCACCGGGCACCCCCGTGATCACGATCCCGTTCACGACCCGCTTCACGTGGGATCGCTTCCGCCCGATCCTGCTCGAGATCCGCATCTACGGCAACAGCCTCTCGAGCCAGCCCTTCCTCTATAACTTCCAGGGCACGGCGGCGTTCTTCGGCGCGAACCGGGTCTATGCGGGCGGCTCGGCGCTGGCGGCCACGGGCAGCGTTTCGCAGGGCGTCGGCATGGTCACGCGCTTCACGGCGCGCAGCGGCGCACAGATCGACTACGGCACCGGCTGCCCCGGCGAAGGTGGGTTCGTCCCGATCCACACGTCGGTCCAGATCCCTGCACCTGCGAGCACCTGGACCCAAGAACTTTCGAACGCGGCTTCGGGGCGGGCCTGCGTGTGGGTCATCGGCGGCAGCAACACGATAGCCAACGGAGTGCCGCTGCCGATCGACATCAGCAGCCTGTTTGGCCTGTTCCCATCGGGCTGCATGCTGCGCAACAACGCTGTGAACATCGTGGGAGCCGTCACTGTAGGCGGCGGCCCCGGCGGCGGCTTTGCGTCGCTGTCCTTCCCATTGCCCGGCATCACGAATTACGTCGGCTCGTACTGGTACACGCAATGGGTGGTCTTCGACCCGCTGGCGCCGAGCGGCTTCGTGTCGACCACCCAGGGCGTCTGGTCGATCGTCCAGTAGGTCGTCGCGAATCGCTGGCGCACACCGATCGCGAGTCCGTGGGGTTCTTTTCCCGGATCGGTGGATTCTGGGAAGCTCTCTCTACTACCGGAGTAGTTGCAGCCGACTACTGTGGTAGTAGATTAGCTCCATGAAGGGACCCCGCAACCTAGGTGATCTGCAGCTGGCCATCCTCCGTTCGCTCTGGCAACACGGAGAAGCGGCCGTGTCAGAAGTGCACGAGGCACTGAGCGACCGCGGGCTCGCGCTGACGACGATCGCGACGATGTTGCGCAAGATGGAGGATAAGGGCCTCGTGTCGCACCGCGGCCATGGGCGCCAGTTTCTCTACCGCGCCGACGTCGATCCCGACCTCGTGCAGCGCAACCTCGTCGGCGACCTCGTGACGAGGCTCTTCGACGGCGATCCGCTCGCACTCGTCAACCACTTGCTGCGGGAGGGTGAGATCGATCTCAGCGAGCTCGACAGCCTGCGCAAGAAAGTTGCCGAAGCCGAACGCAAGCAGAAGAAGGAGCGGTCATGAACGCCGCGATCGTCGACTTCTCGGCTGTTGGCTTCACGGCTGCTGCCAATTGGCTGTGCACGTTCGCGGTGCACTCGACGCTGCTGCTGGCGATCGGCCTGCTCGCGTCGTTTGCGCTGCGTCGCCGTGCCGTGGCGTTGCAGGAGCGCGTTCTGCGTTTCTCGCTGTGGGCGGCTCTCGTCAGCAGCATCGTGCAGTACTTCGTGCTGGGCAGGGCGCTGCCGTTGAACCTCGAGCTGCCGACGCCGACGCCCGCAAGCGTTGACCTTCCCGCCACAGTCGGAGTCGAGTTGCACGAGGTCACGTCGACATCGATGTTCGTGTTGTCGGCCCTGGACGAACCCGCGTTCACGCTCGCGTCGTTGCCTTGGCCCGCGATCGTCGTCGGCAGTGCCTGCATGTCCGCGGTGATCGGCCTGCTCTGGCTGTGGTTGGTCTACCGCGGTCTGTCGCGCGTCTTGGCCTTGCGGCAGCCCGAAGTGGATCCGCGCGTGCTGGCCACCGCCGCCGTCGTGGCGCGCGAACTCGGCTTGCGGCAGTCCCCGCACGTGAGTCGCTGCGACCTCATCGCGACGCCGATCGCGTTTGGCTGGATGCGACCCGAAATCTGTCTGCCGGAGAAAGCCGCTGGCCTCGGCGATGCCTCGCTGCGCGCGATGCTCGCGCACGAGATCGCGCACATCCGGCGCGGCGACCCGGCTTGGATGTGGCTCGCGGCCTGCCTGCAGGCGCTGTTTCCCTGGCAGGTGCTGCTGCTGTTCGTGCGGCGGCGCTGGTCGCGCCTCGTCGAGCTGCGCTGCGATGCGACGGCGGCGCGGCACTCGAGCCCGACCGCGGTGGCGCGGTGCCTGATCGATGTAGCCGAGTGGCTGCGACCCGATGCCCGGACTTCGTTGGTAACGCTCGGCATGGCGGCCCGGCCATCGTCATTGCGCGAACGCGTCGAAGCCGCGCTGCATCCGCAACCGGCGGCGACGCCGCGTCCCTTCGCGTTTGCGACTTTCGGCGGCCTGTCGCTGAGCGCGCTCACGCTCGTCGCACCCGGTGTGCAGACGGCGACCGCGGTCAGTGTGCCCTCGGCATGGTCGACGCCCGACGCTGCGCCTCCCGACGCCGTGCCTCCCGACGATGCCGCATCATCGCCACCGATGGCCGTCGTCGATGGTGATGCTATGGTAGCAGCCATGGAGCTGCTGCAATCCGAACATGCCAGCCTCGCAGCCGAGGCAGCACGTCTGCGCTCCGACCTTCGACGTCGAGCTCAGCCCGCAGAGATCGAGCAGATGTTGTCGGCGCTGGAGCGCCGTCTGGTCTCGCTCGAGCGATTGCGCGCGCGCCTGCAAACGCGGCTCGATCAAAGACCCACCGAACCCCGTTGAACGAGGAGTACCCAATGACGAAGTCGTTTGTGAACCGTGTTCTCTCGGCAGCTTGCATTGCTGCCACCGCCCTGCTCGTGCCTGCCCAATCAGCACCCACCGACCCCGCGGTGCGAGTCAGGAAGACCGAGAAGGCCGAGCAATCCGCGTCGAGTGAACGCGTGCAAGCTCGCCTCGCTGAGGTCATCGCGATGCTCGAAGCCGACGACCTGACGCCCGAGCAGAAGGCTCAGGCCAGGAAGAAGCTGAAGGATATCCTCGCGGGGTTGCCCCTGAAGTCCGCCGGCAAGAACGACACGCTTGGCCGCGTCGCCGAAGTGATTCCAGGCTCTGAGAGCGGAGCCATCTATCGCGTGCTCGAGACCGCACCGGATGGGGCTGAGGCGGCGCCGAGGCCCACCGCGCGAAGGACGATCGGGTTCGACTTTCTGCCCAAGGCCAAAGCCACTCCGCTGCCGCCGCAGGCCCCAGAGGCACCAATGCCCCCGAAGGCACCGAAAGCCCCCAAGGCCCCCAAGGCCCCGAAGGCCCCGAAGGCACCCAGCGGGGAGTGGAGCACTCGTCTCGAGTCAGTCGAGGTGCCCGCACCCCAACTTCCGACTCGTGTGTTCCGGGGCAAGTTGAAACCCGCCACGGGCGAGGTCAGCAAGTTGGATCCAGCCATGCGCGAGGTCATCGGGATCGATGAAGGCAAGGAAGCCAAGTCGCCGGAATCGCGCGTGCGCGTTTCCGTGCGCTCCGCCGAGCAGAACCCGCTAGCAGCCCGTCGTGTTGCGGCCATCAAGCACCTCGAGGAGGTCGAACAAGTCGAACACGGGGAACACGGGGAACACGCCGAGCACGCCGAACGAGAAAAACATGGCGAGGCGGTCGAAGAGGGCGAGGCGAAGGGTGGCCAGTGGCGCCGCTTGGTCGCTCCCGAGGCGACGGCCAAGTGGCGCGCGCAGATCGACCGCGCCGGCGCCGGCGCCGCAAAGGTGAGCGCTGAAGCTGCGGAGGTGAGAGCCCGCGCCGAGGCGCTGCGGGTCGGTGACCGCGTTCGCGCCAGGCTCGATCGCACCCGGGCCACGGATGCCGCGCCCGAGGCGGTTCGCGTTCGCGCTCTGCGCTCGACCAAGGGTGATGACGATGCGGAACTGCGTGCGATGATCGAAGACATGCGCAACGAGATGCGCGAGATCCGAGCGTTGATGCG
>JBDSBS010000676.1:0-4873 GCA_039921435.1 Planctomycetota bacterium
GGGAGCACCTGCCGCCGTTGCGCCGGCGCGATGCCTACGCCGCCCTGCGATCGGCCTTCGCCGCCGGCTGCGACCGCAACGGTTTCCGGCCCAGGCCAAACCACACTGGCACTACGCGGTGCTCAACGACCACCTGCACTTCGTCGTCGATGCCACCGGCCGCGCCACGCTGTCGCGCGGCGTGCAGGGCCTCCTGGTTCGCATCGCCCGCGCCCTCAACCGGCTGTGGCACCGCCGTGGGCGGGTCTTTGCCGATCGTAGACGACCACATCCTGCGCTCACCGCGCGAGGTGCGGAACGTGCTGCGCTACGTCGTGGGTAGCGTGCTGGCGAACGGCAAGAAGCACGCCGCCCCAGTCCCCTCGACGGCGTGCAACCAGAGGCCGACGTCGCGCAACGACATCACGTTGGGCAGGGCGGTCCGTGCAGCTCTCGAACGCGAACGCGACCGTGCCGCCCAGCACGCGCGGTCCGGACCGGCGGAATCTGGAAGATCGTGTTGGCGACCATCGAGAAGAACGGTCGGACGATGTCGACCTGGGCGCTGGGCACCGCTGCGATCGTCAGCCCCTTGTTGCACGTGAACTCCCGGTAGCTGCCCGCTGAGACGCGCACGATGTCACTCGGAGACGCTGCGGCAATGGCTGCATCGATCTGGGCAGACCGGGCCCACGATGTGTACGGCTTTGCGCGCCTGCGAGTTCGGGCACCGCGAGGGCGAACAGGGCTCGGGTCCAGGCGCCCGCGACGTTGGAGTAGCGCATGCCGGGACGCTAGCGCCTGGCGCGAAACCCGTCGTCGACGGACGGCGGACGGAGAGCCGAACGAAGAGCCGAACGGTCGCTGGTTCTGTAGAGTCCGGTCGATCCCTGTATCACCTCGAGGAGCCGTCCATGTCACCCCGCCTGAGTTCGTTCGTGCACTTCGTCGCCGCGCTGATCGCGGCCTTCACGTCGATGGTCGCTCTGCGCGCGCAGGCCCCTGACCTGGTGTTGCTCTCGGGCAAGATCGTCACCGTCGACGAACGGTTCGGAACAGTCGATGCGCTGGCCGCGCGAAACGGTCGCATCCTCGCCGTCGGTACCGACGACGACATCCGTCGACTCATCGGCGACAAGACCAAGGTCATCAACCTGCGCGGCCGCACCGCGACTCCTGGTTTCATCGAGGGGCACGGCCACTTCGTCGGCGTGGGCAACGCCAAGCAGATCCTCGATCTCACCAAGGTCGACAACTGGGACCAGGTCGTCGACATGGTGGCCGCGGCGGCCAAGCGCGCGGCACCGGGTGAGTGGATTCTCGGTCGCGGGTGGCACCAGGAGAAGTGGAGCAAGCCGCCGGCTGGCAGCGTCAAGGGCTTCCCGCCGCACGAGTCGATCAGCGCTGTCTCGCCGGACAACCCCGTGGCGCTGACGCATGCGAGCGGACACGCGACGTTCTTCAACCAGAAGGCGATGCAGCTCGCGGGCGTGACCGCGGCCACCGAGAGTCCGGCCGGTGGCGAGATCTTGAAGGGCGCCGACGGCAAACCGATCGGCGTGTTCAGCGAGACCGCGGCGGGACTCGTGTCTCGCTATCAGAGTTCGCGCGAGGTGCGGCGGACACCCGACGAACGGCGCCGCGATCTGCGCGCGCAGATCGATCTCGCCGTCGAAGAGTGTCTGAGCAAGGGCGTCACGAGTTTCCAGGATGCGGGCAGTGACTTCTCGACGATCGACGTGTTTCGCGAACTGGCCGAGAACGGCCAACTCGGCGTGCGCCTGTGGGTGATGATCCGCAGCAGCGACACGCAGCTCGAACGCAACTTGCCTGGCTACCGCATGGTCGACGTCGGGGATCACTTCCTCACCGTGCGCGCACTCAAGCGCAGCATCGACGGGGCGCTCGGCTCGCGCGGCGCGTGGTTGCTCGAACCCTACTCCGACTCGCCCGAGAGCAGCGGCCTCGAGACGGCGACGGTTGCCAGTGTCACTCGCATGGCCGAGTTGGGTGCCAAGCACGGCTTCCAGGTTTGCGTGCACGCGATCGGCGACCGCGCCAATCGCGAAGTGCTCGACATCTACGAGAAGGTCTGGGGCACCACGTTCGACGGCCGCCAACTACGCTGGCGCATCGAGCACGCGCAGCACATCCACCACGACGACATCCCGCGTTTCGGCAAGCTCGGCGTCATCGCGTCGATGCAGGGCGTGCACTGCACGTCGGACGCTCCCTACGTCGTCCCGCGGCTCGGCGAGCAGCGCGCGGCCGAAGGTGCCTACGTCTGGCAGAAGCTGCTGCAGAGCGGTGCTTTCGTTACCAACGGCACGGACGCCCCCGTCGAGGACGTCGACCCGATCGCGTCGTTCTATGCGTCGGTCACGCGCAGGGCCAAGAACGGTGCCGTGTTCTATCCCGATCAGGTCATGAGCCGCATGGAGGCGCTGCGGTCCTACACGATCGCCTGCGCCTACGCCGCGTTCGAGGAAGACACCAAGGGCACGCTGACGCCGGGCAAGTTGGCGGACATCGTCGTGCTGTCGAAAGACATCCTCACCGTTCCTGACGAAGAGATCCGAGAAGCGAAGGTCGTCTACACGATCGTCGGTGGCAAGGTGGTCTACGACGCGGCCCAGTGATCGGCGCTGGGACCAGCGCTGGCGAGCTGGCATGTGCCGTCGCTCTGTGGCGGGCAGCCGAACGCCGGCGCTACCAACGAAGCAGCACACCCGCCGTCAGTAGGTCCCGGTCTCGCGCCCCCGAACCAAACGTTCCGTGCAGGTACTCGAGGCTCACGGCCGTGTGCGACGTGAAGCTGTAGGTGCTCTCGAGGCCGAACTGGAACTCGGGCCAGAGCGGCACGCCGTGCGAACCTTCGAATCGCACGGCCAGCTCCCACGCATTCTGCGGCCGATACGTCGCCTCGAAGTTCCAAGCCCAGGGTCGCTTCCCTGTCTGCTCGAGCAGCCCGGGTTCGAGGGTGCTCAACGCCGTGATGTACTCGAAGTCGATCGAGTAGTAGTTCTTCTTCAGCGACAAGAACGCCGAAGCGCCGCGCACATCGGCGGAGTTCATGGGCAGTGCTGGATTCAACGCCAAGCGGTCGTCGATCACCTGGTGGATCTCGGACGACTCGGTGATGTCGGTGGTCACGGACGCACCGACGTCGAGGTCCTGCATGGGGCTGTAGATGATGGTGCCGACCACCGGTGAGCCGTTGATCTCGACGGCGCCAAGCACCTGCGTGACCCGGGCACGAGCGGAAAGAACGGGTTGTCGACGCCTTGCACGAACCGCGCCGGATCGATGGCCGGGTTGTAGTCCGTGTCTTCTCGGAACAGGGAGCAGCCCTCGAGGGCGAGCGCCCCGATGGCAAAGCATCTGTAGATCAGGGGGCGGATCATCTGCAGTAAGACTCCGATC
The DNA here is from genome assembly GCA_039921435.1 of Planctomycetota bacterium. GTDB lineage: Bacteria > Planctomycetota > UBA1135 > UBA1135 > UBA2386 > DASVAL01. The sequence goes on from JBDSBS010000676.1 coordinate 3,403, forward strand.
GAGTGGGTGAGTGCCGGTTGGAATCACCCCACTGCTAGTCCCGCTTGCTGAGGGGAACGCTGATTGATGCGCGGCCAGACCTCGGTCGGGTCCAGTGCAGCCACGTCGGCCGGCGGGCGTGGTGATGTTGCCGAAAGTGAGTGGTCAGCCGCGCGTCCTGCTACGTTCCCCGAGCAACGCAACCGAGGTTCCCATGACAACGCATTTTCGTGGCGCGCCCTGGTTGGCGCTGGTCTTGTGCGCGCTGGACGGAGCTGCCCCAGGGCAAGAGCAGCCGCGCCCAGAGGTGGCGAACGGTGGCATGGAGCACGGTGAGGTCGGACAGGCGCCGACTGGCTGGTCCTTCACGTCTGGCTGTGGAGCCACGGCGGTCATCGATGCGGACGACCCGTTCGTCGGTCGTCAGTCGGCTGTGATCGATGCCTCGACGCCGACGGGCACCGGCCAGCGGTTCTCCAACCTGATGCAGGCGCTCGACGCGCAGTCGTGGCAGGGCAAGCGCGTTCGGTTTCGCGCCGCGGTCAAGGTCGCGGAGCTGGCGCCCGGTGCCACGGTGCAACTGTGGTTTCGAGTCGATCGGCGGGCCAAGGATGGGGGGGAGATGCAGACCGGCGCCTTCGACAACATGGGCGATCGGCCGATTCGCACCGAGACATGGGCTCACCACGACATCGTGTTGGACGTGGACGCTGATGCCGAACGCATCGCCTGCGGCATGTTCGTGTCGGGCACGGGCAAGGCTTGGCTGGACGACGTCTCGCTGGAGATTGCCGGTGCCGGTGTGGCGACCACGGGAGGTGCCGCGGCCGCGAGCGCTCGTTCGTCGATGCCTCCGGTCCTCAGGAAGGCGTTCGCCGAAGCCGAGAATGCGCCGCACCAGCCATTCTTCACCGCGTGGCTTTGGCTGCCTGCCTTCGCGTTGTTCGTGTTCGTCCTGGCGCTGTGGCCGACGGTGCGCGGGAACGAGCCGGGCGTCGAAGGAGCCCAGGGGGCAGGACCGATCCGTTCGTTCGCGATCCGTTTCACGGTGGCGTATTGGCTGCTCTACAACCTGCCGGGTCCCTTCTCGCAGCTGATCCCCTGGCTCGGGCCGCAGCTCGAGACCGCGCATCAGTGGATCGACCAGCAACTGGTCTCGCTGACGGCTCGCGTCGGCTTTGGCATCGAAGGTGATCTCGTGCCGCCAAATGGCAGCGGCGACACGACGTTGAACTACATCTCGCTGCTCTCTGGCTTCGTGCTCGCTTTGGCGATTGCAACGATCTGGTCGGTGTTCAGCCGCCGTCGGCCCGACTACGCGGTGATGCTCGACCTGTTGCGCAGCTACCTTCGTTACGTGCTCGCCTTCTCGATGCTCGGCTACGGGCTTGCCAAGGTGACGATGGGGCAGAACCAGTTCCCGGTCATCGGCGACTGGCAGCTGCAGAAGACCTGGGGCGATTGCTCGCCGATGAACGTCGTCTGGTCGTTC
>JBDSBS010000677.1:0-3186 GCA_039921435.1 Planctomycetota bacterium
CCCGCGTGTAGACGTCGAGCGTGAGGTCGGAGCCGGCAGCGAAGCTCGTGTTGACGTCTAGCCCGGTCAGGAACAGATTCGTCGTCGGCACGAGGTCGAGGTAGACCGCGCCCCCCACGCTGCCGAAGTTGTTCGAAGCAAACAGAGTCGACAACGAGCTCGGGCCAACGGTGCCGAACGGGATCGTGTTCAACGTTCCCGCGGTGCTCGAGTCGGGCACGTAGCGGGCGCAGAGCGCCGTCAGCGTGATGTCGACCGTGACCGGTGCGTCGTAGCTCGTCACCGTCACCGGAACCGTCTGGCTCTGGTGGCCGGGTGCTGCGAACGTCACGTTCCACGAGCCGATCGGCAGCCAAAGACCGTAGCGACCGTCGCGCGAACGGCTGCGCGTGACTTCACCGTGGTTGAACACGTTCGGCGTGTACGTGATCAGCGCCGCGAGCGGCGCGTTGCCGAGACTCGACCGCACATGGCCGCGCCTGGCCGGACGCCACACGGTGAGTGCTTGCTGGATGCCGGGCCACACGCGCACCTCTTCGGTCGCGGTGACGGAGTAAGCCGGTTGAAACGACGTGCCGATCTCGGTCAAGAACGACAGCGTTCCCCCCGACGCCCAATGGTCCTCGGGCGACTCGCCGGATGCCGACGGGTCGCGTTTCCCGAACGTCATCGGCGCGCGCAGGTCGTCGACGTAGTGCTCGATGAACGTGGACATCGTCGCGTTCACGGTCGCGCACGGTGCGTACGTGCGCAGCACCTGCTGGCCCGAGCTGTGGAAGTCGAGGTAGACCTCGGGGCGCAGCCGCTCGATCAGGTTGCGCATCACCATGGTCTCCGGCTCGCTGCCAGCCGATGGGCCCTGGTAGGTCTCGTTGTTCGTCAGGGGCGACGAGCCGCAGAGACTCCACAGGAACGGGTAGTTGCGGTTGTTGTCGACGCCGAAGATGCCGCCGCCGTTGTTGCGGCGGTTCTTGCGCCAGTTGTTGTCGACGTTCCAGACGTGGTTCACTCCATCGGGGTTGACCATCGGCACAAAGTACAGTTCGTAGCCGTTGACGACTGCGGTCAGCGTCGGGTTGCTGCCGTAGGCGGCGAGCACGCGTTGCATCGCGCCGATCACCATCACGGGGGAATTGAGTTCGCGCGCGTGGTGCTGCGCAGCGATCACGATCGAGGGCTCGTCCTCGTCGGTCGCAACGTTGTCGCTGACCTTCAGTGCGTAGATGGGGCGGCCCTCGGCAGTCGTCACGCCGCCGGGCAGCGCACTGAGGTTGACCTTGCGGGCGCGCGTCGGATACAGCGCCACCTGCGCGTCGATCGCGGCCTCGACCTCGGCGACCGTGTAGTAGCCAGGGTCTGGTACGTCCCCGCCGGTGGCCGCGGCGCGCTCCAGCTCGATGTCGTGGAACGGCCGCCCGTAGTCGACGAACTTGGCCGCAGGCACAATGCGCAGCAACGCAGTGACTTCGTCTTGCTGCACGACGACCTCGAGCGGGCCAGTGGCTCGAGCCGCACTGCCGGAGCAGTTGCCCAGCACGTCGAAGTGCTGCTGCAACATGAGGCGCTGCCCCGGTGTCGGGTTCTCGATCAGGTAGAGCTGAGAACGGGTGTGGTCCTGCGCGAGCGCGGTCGCGCTGGCGAAGCTCAGACAACCCACGATTGCGGTGGCGTAACGCATGGCTGCTTTTGGGTGAGGTGACAGAGAACGCGGGGACGGGGACCGGAAGCGTCGCCGGCCACCCGGATCGCGGTCAAGCCTCGCCGAGCGAACACTCGAACGGCGTCGCCTCGACCGCTACCGGCGAGACAATCGGGCTCAGACCACGGGCAAGCCCAATTCGCGTGCCGATTGCCGCTGCCCCTCATCGAGGGTGACGAAGCCGCCGAGCGGTTCGCGGCGGTGGAACCACAACGCCGTTCGCAGGTGCGCGAGGTCCAGACTCCTGGGTGTAGTGACCGCAGGCAGGGACGGATCCGAGCACAGATCCATCGTCAGGTCCTTCAAGGCGAAGACTTCGACATCCTGCCGCACGCGTTCCATGAGATCGTTCAGCTTGGCTGGCGGGATCTGCCCACCTCGCGCCAGACGGACGAGGTTGCGACGCGCTTCCAACACGAGCAAGACGCTGGAATGAAGCCTGCCTTGGGCAAGCCGGTTGGCGATCGGAGCAGACCCTTCCTCGCCGAGCAGCAGGCAGAGGTACGCGGATGTGTCGACATAGAGCCGATCGCTCACTTGTCTTCGCCACTCCGGTCGGCAGACAGCACGTCGAGATAGGCGCCGCGGCTCAGACGCCGTCCGAGCGGCACGATTCGGTCGCCAGAGGCGTAGCGCTTGCCGATGTGCAGGTCCGACTCGGTTGGCGGACCGAGCCGCGCAACGGGCTTGCCGTGCTTCAAGACCGTCAACCATTGTCCCAAACCGACACGCCTCAGCGCAGCCGCCATGGCCTGCTTGAGCTCCTGGACCGTAATGTTTGTCATGCGGACTTCCGTGTTGTCTTCAGCACGGATTATCGACCGTGTGCGTGGCTCTGTAAAGCAGCCTGGCCATCGCGCTGCCACCGCATGGACCGCCGATGCGGCGCGCTTCCGCCCGACGACCGAGGCCATCGCCGACACTCCCTGCTACGGTGTACCAGCATGTGCAGCGGCTTCCGCGCAGCGTCGCCCTGAAGAAGCCCGCCGAGCGAAGCATTTGAGGACCGCCTGCATTGGCCGTAGCGTTCGTCTCACTACATGTCCCGCACTTCGTTCCCACGCGATCGCATTCGCATCACGCTGCTCGAGAACATCCACCCCGCTGCGCAGCAGGCCCTCGCCGAGGCCGGCTTCTCCGTGGAAGTGATCCCCAAGGCGATCGAAGGCGACGAGCTCGCCGCGGTGATCGCCAAGTCGCACGTGGTCGGGATGCGATCGCGCACGAAGGTGCGCGAAGCCCAGCTCGAACATGCCAGCCGCCTCAACAGCGACCAGATCCGCCGCCACTTCGGCCACAGTCTGCGCGTTGTATTTCTCTGTCTGGCTAGCGATCTGGACCAGGCCCATGCGGGCGAGGACCAGGGCGTTGCGGAGTTGCTTGGAGTTCACGGGGCGGCGTCCTTTTCTGCGGCGTCCGCGTCGATCTGCGCCTGATGTCCCAGGCTGAACAGATGGACCAGGAGCGCGTCGTGGGTGCTCTCGCCA
>JBDSBS010000678.1:0-10849 GCA_039921435.1 Planctomycetota bacterium
TTCGGCTGGCGACCTCGACCGCGAACTCGAAGGCACCGACGCCGGTAGTTCGGCACGCGGCAAGCCCCAACCCGATGGCTCGACGCTGTGGACGGACTTCAAGTGCCTGGTGCAGCCCGATGCCAACGGCGACGTCGTGCTGCACTCGCTCGAACCCGGCGTCACCGGCACGATCGTCGCTCTCGATGCGCTGGGCCGCGCCGCGGCCTCGTGTGCGTTTACGTCGCCTGAGTTCGGCGAGATTCTCGAACTCGATCTGCTGGTCGCGGCGTCGCCGCGACGGCTCGCCGGCCGTGTAATCGACCACAGGGGTGCGGCTCTGGGGAATGCCAGGCTCGAGCTGCGCAGCGACGAACGCGAGACGTACGAGAGCATCCGCCAGTCCGATGACAAGGGCTCGTTCGTGTTCGACGGGCTCTACGGTGACGAGCCGCTGCAGCTGACGATCGTGGCCGATGGTTTCTTGCCGCAGCGCCACCAGATCGGGCCCGCCGAGCCCAGGCCCGGCGAGCGCGTCTTCCAGCTCGCGCCGGGTCGCACGGTGACCGTGCGCGTGCTCGACGACGACGATCGACCCGTAGCCGCGGCACCGCGGCTGCTGGCCGGCGATGCCCTCGGCGCTCCGGGCACCTGCGACCAACTCGCCGACGGCGAAGTGCGCTGGCGCAACCTGCCAACCGGTGAGGTCACGTTCGCCTGCTCAATCGGCGGACGCGAGTTCACGCTGAAGCACGACACCACAGAGCCGAACGCAACGCTGCGCGTGCCGACGCCGGCGTCGCTCGACGTCGTGCTGCTTGCCGACTGGCCGCAACCGACCGACCACTCGTTCACGGTCTACGTGGTGGTACAACGCCTCGACGTGGCAGCGGATCCGGTCGAGATCTGGGCGCCGCGACCCGAACACGGCAAGGCGATGCTGCTGCTGCCGGGCCGCTACCGCATCCGTCTCGTCGCGCAGGAGAATCGGCCCCCCGGTACCCAACGCGACCTCGGTCTGTCGGCCGAGGTCGTGTTGGTTGCTGGCCAGAGTGCGGTCACGACGCTGCACTAAGCAGACGCCACGTTCGCGCCTTCAGCCAGCACCGTAAACCCGACGAGCGAATCTTGGCAAAGAGACAAAGTGCTCCGACTTGAAACAGTTGGATCGCCTGCTGGATCAGCTTCACAGCGAACTGGAACAACTCATGTCAGCCTCGCGGCGCCGCCTGGTCTCACGGGCCTTGGCGCCGCTGCATCAGTAGCCGGTCAGCGTGCTGCGCAAGTGGACGTGCAAGACCCTTCGTTGCTCGGGCGTCAGCTCGACGCCGCCTGGAATGCGACCGCTCGCGAGCACGAGGCGCAGCCTCGCCAACACACGATTGCGCAGTTCGACAGGTAGCGCAGCGAACGCTGGCGAGTGCACCATCGGCGACATCGGCAGGTCGAACAGGCGTTGGCGCAGATCGAGCCGGCCGAGACGAACGCCACTTGGGTCCTTGGGCCACGGTGCAACGAAGTCCGCCGCGAAGGCGGCGCTCGGTGCAGCGTCGCGTCCCTCGAGCGAGGCCTCGCCGCCGAGCAGCAACACGACAGCGATCTTCTTGGCCAGGGTCTCGCCGATGTCTGCCGTCGGTTCGCGTTGGCCTGTTTCGCCGAGCAGGTCGTTGAGAGCGCGGTCGTTCTCGAGCAGGCAGCGCATCTGCAGAGTGCACTGGATCAGCACGTTGTGCACCGTGACCTGTTGTTCCAAGGCCAGCAGCGCACCGATGTCGCTCGTTGCCACTGGATAGTCTTCGACTGCGAAGTCCTCGGCGAAGGCCTGCAAGTCGGCCGCCGCGCGCCCTTGCACGAGCCAGTGACCACGTTCGTCTCGCGAGGCGATGCCGTTGCCGCGGTGCACACCCTCGAAGTGACCCGTGACCAGCCAGCCACCCCAACGTTCTTCGATCGGTGCGCTCAGCGTCACCGCGGTTTCGCCAGCACTCGCGATCGGATCGCCGTTCTCATCGGGGAACACCGAACGCAGCAGCAGACCGGGCTCGTCGTCGGTGCGCGAGGTGGCATGACAGCTCAAACACGAATCGTCGCGCCGCAGCTGCGGTGCCTGCTCGGGATCCTGGGACAGCGAATAGAAGACGAGTCCGAGTTTCGCATCGCCAGCGGCCACTTCGATGGCGGCGGCGCCGGGCACCCAACCGACGTAGACATCGGGACCGAAGAACAGCGCGCGCGGATTGCTCGGCGAAACGCGGTGGCGTTGCAGGCTGGTCTTGCTGAACACGAGTGTCTGGCTCGACTCGGGCACGGCGAGCGCACGCAGCAGAGCACGAAGGCGGCCGCTCTTGCTTTCGAGGGCGAGCTCTACTTCGCCAGCTGCGATGCGCAGGTTGAGGGCTGTGATCACATTCTCGTCCGCGGCGCGCGAGTAGCGGATGGGTTCCCTTTGGTAGAAACCCTGCCCCGTCGCCGACGTGTTGGCGATGCACAACGACAGGGAAACGGCGACGAGACAGCGGACCATTCTCAGGCGCGAAAGCCAGGGGCGGAAGGCAGGATCGTCGAGACGCCAGGGGCCGTCCACAAGTGGCCACGCGACCCAATTCGCCAGCTTCGTGCTCGGATCGCGAAGCACAATGGCGTTCTGGTCGTAGGCTGGCCCGCGCCCGTGTCCTTGTCCCAGGAGCCGCCATGCGTTGGATTGCCGCCTTGTTGTCGATGCTGCCGGCCTCGTCGTCGCTCATGGAAGTACCGGTGGTGCGCGATGCGGTCACCGTGCCCTACTACGAAGACGCGTTCGTGCCGCGGCCCGTTGCCCAGATTGCGGTCGAACTCGTGGCGAGCGGCGAGGGCGCGTTCCTGCGCGTGGTGGTCGCCGCACTCGGTCCTGACGTCGATCCGCTGCCAGGCATCGCGGGGGCGCCCGGCGCCAATCTGCGCACGGCCGAAGAACTGGAACGGCTGCTGCGTGAACAGACGCTGCAACTCGTCGCGCGGGTTGGTGCCGATCAGGTGCCGGGTCGGTTGGTCGAGATCGAGTGGGCCCGTGTGCCGCAGCGACGCATCGGCGAGGATGGGCTGGTCGACTTCGCAGCGATGACAGAGTCGCCATGGCCGGTTCGCGCCGTGTTCGAGAGCGAGGTCTTGCCCGCTGGGGAGACGTGGTGCTACCTGCAAGCTGACGGTGTGCCGCGGCTGGCCGTGCACGCCTCGCCGCAGCACATTCTCGCGGTCGAGAGCCGCGGTGAGCGCGAGGCGGTGCGATGAAGGTGGCGCGTGTCGTTGTCGCCGCCGCGCTGCTCGGTGGTGCGATGGCGCAGCAGGGACAGCCGCCGCCGATCGAGCCGGCGCAGCTGCCCGAGGATTGGGCAAGGCGCGATCTCGAGGGCAAGTGGGCGGCGTTCCGCGCGGCGACTGGTGATGCCAAAGCCGACTCGCGAAGCAAGGCGGCGTGGGCGATGGCGCTGCGGGCGTCGGGCGACGCCGAACTGCTCGAGTGGATCGCAGTGCATGAAGGTTGGCGGCATGTTGGCCCAGCTCTCGCACAGCTCGATGCGCCGCAGCTCATGCGGGCCGCGGCGTGGAACCTCGGTGCCTTGGACAGTCACGACAAGGACAACGCCGAGAAGTTGATGCGCGAACGCGGTGCGGTGGCACTCGGTTGGTTTCGCGCCAACCTGCTGGCTCAGCGTGGCAAGGGAGCCGCGATCTTCGCCGAGCTCTTAGCTGCGCACGAGGCCGCGGATGCGGCTCGCTACCTGAGGCCGCTCGACCCGATGCAGGTCCTCGTGCCGTGGCTCGACGCACCGGCCCAACTGGTGGAGTTCGGCGCGCGGCTCGAGGCCGAGCCCAAGGTTCGCTACGTGCAGCAGGTGCTGCGCGCGCTCGATGGCGTGATCGTCTTCGGCGATGTCGACGATCTCATCGTGCAAAAGGTGCTCGCGCTCTCTCGACACGTGCATCAGGCAGTGAGCAGCGCCGCATTCTCGACGCTCAGCAAGCTGCCGGCGGGTCGCGTGCCGTTTGCGGCGTTGCTGCCGATGGCGCGCGATGCGAGCCTCGCTGCTGCCAAGCGTCAGCTCGCGACCACGACCCTGTCCTATAGCTCGCACCCGGCCGCGTTCTTCGCGCTGCACGAGATCGCCGAGACCGAGTGCGACCCGGGCCGGCTCGCCGCCGTCGTGCGACTCGGTGAGATCGGCGACGACACCACGGAGCGGTTGCTGCAGAGGCTCGGCGATCGGGTCGACGAGGAAACGGCCAAGTCGATCCAAGCTGCGCTGCGTCGCATCGGCGAGCGCAAGCACACCCAATCGTTCTTGCAGCCGGTTCCGCTGCGCTTGCTGCTCTGGCGCGTAGCGTGGTTGCGCGTGAAGCAGGACCCGCGTGCCGAAGATCATGGGCGGGCTGCTTCGGCACTGCTCGCGGCGCAGAACGCCCGGGGCGCGCTCGAGCCAGCGCTCGAACAGTTGCTCGCGACGCCGGTGCGAGATCACCCTTTCCCCGCCGACGAGGCACCGAAGGTCGAAGAGCAGCTGCGGGCGTTCGTCGCCGAACTGCGGCGTCGCTGATCCGCAACCGTCGTGCGCGTGGCCGCGGACTCGCTGCTAAGAGCTAAGTCCTAACGATCGGGAACGTCGATCACTGCCGTACCACCGGGGGTCACAACGATGACCCCTTGATGCACCGCGCCCGCCGACCGGTTGTCGTCGCCGCGCGTGGGCAGTTGCAGCCCGCGGTGAGCGTGGACTTGGTTCCCATGAGCAAGGTCAGTGAAGTCAGGGTCAGCGACGGATGGGCATTCGGGATCAGCAGAGCCGCCCAGGCGGCGCGCCCGCCCCAACGTTCGTCGAGGCGGGTGCGCAGTTGGTCCAGGCCGCGCTTGATGCGTGTGCGGGCGGTTTCGATCGGTACGCCGAGGCGCTGTGCCACTTGGTGCAGCGGCAGTTCGTCGAGGTAGCGCAAGACGACGGCGCTGCGGCCAGGCTCGTGCAGCGCCAGGACCGCATCGACGACGGCGCGATGGAGTTGGGCGGTGGCCAGGATCTCGTGCACCGGCGGCTCCGCATCGCGGCTCGCGACCGCTCCTTCATGCCGTTGCCGCATCGCCTCGCGTTGCCCGTGGCGCTGCGCGCGATGCCGCAGCACCGTGGCGAGCCAGGCGCGCACGCTGCGCAGCGGTGCGCGCGGGCAGCGATCGGCGCGGGCTACTGTCTGGCGGCCGCGGTGCCAGCCGCGTCACTGCACGGTCACTGTGCGCGCTGGGTCCGGTGTGAACGCGATCTGACGCACCGGCGCTCCATTGCGAAGCAGTCGCAGCGTGGCGGCGCGCTCACCCACGACGAACAGGCCGCTGCGGCCGTTGTGCAGCTCGAGGTCGGTGAGGAACTGGGCCGAGTTGCCGCGCAGCACGACCAGATCGAGTTGCTCGCCCTGCGCATCGACGCAGAGCACTGCATCGGCTTCGTCGGGGTCCTGCAACACGACCTCCACGTGGCAGCGCGCCTCGACGGTGAAAAGGCAGTTCTTGTTGTCCGCGATGCTGTCGCCCCGCACGTGCGTCGGCACGATGGCATCGCCGAAGAGTTCGAAGCGACACGAATGGTTGCCGACCGAGCGCAAGACGAACGAGCCGTCCGCCGCGGTCGTCGTAGCTTGCCCTTGGCGCAGCGCCGAGCCTTCGAAGTGGCCGCCGGGAATCCTCGCCTTGATCTGATGCGCGACGACGGCTTGTTCGACGTGCACACCGGCCATGGGCTTGCCTTGCATCGACACCACGCGACCGCGCAGCTCGGACCACACGGCCGTGCTGTCGATCGCGATCTCCTGGTAGGAGCCGCCTGTCACCGCCGAGGCTTCGCCGAAGAGGCCGGTTTTGGGGTCCAAGGCCTTCAGGCTGTAGCTGCGGTCGAGCAGGCCTGGCAGCTCGAAGAGACCCTCGGCGTTCGTCGTCACGTAGAACCAGCATGCGGTGGGTGCCTGCGGCCTGCCGTTCTGCGTCATCACTTCGCTGTCCTGGGTCGGGTCGTCGGCGAACGGCACTTGCATGCGAGCGGCTTGCCGCGGCACTTCGCCGCCGGCGATCAGGTACTCGAGCTGCAGTGGCAGCATGCCGGCGACGCCGAGCGGCGTCGGGTCGTTGATCCACACCTCGGCTCCGGCGATGCCGTTCTTGTCTCGGTCGACCACACGCCCGCGCACACTCTGCGGCGCCGGGCCGAGGCGCAGCACGACTTCCGTGGGCCAGTCGCCGCGCTGCTTGCCGCCGTTGCGCGGCACTTCGAGTCGCGCCGGCGTGTAGCCCGCCTTGGCCGCGACGATTGCCGTCGGCCAACCAGCTCGGCGCAGGCTGAGCCCGAACTTGCCGTCGCTGTCGGTGGCAACCGAAGTGACCCCCATCGCCACGCGGGCCGAACCGACCGGGGAGCCTGCGGGGTCCACGACCCGGCCCGTGAGTTCGCCGGCTTCGTAGCGGAATCGCTGCAGCACGATCTGCAGGTTGCGTTCGTCGGCCATCGGCAACGGCACGGTGAGCGGCGCGAACGCGTCGGCGGTGACCAGCAGCGAGGCGCCGTCGATGCATGGCAGTCGAGGCAAGGCGAACGCGCCCGTCTCGGTGCTGATCGTGTGCCAGCGCGCGTAGCCGGCGCGGTCGAGCGGCATCGGGAAGCGGGAGTCGAAGTCGACGGGCAGCTGCAGCACGAGCTGACTGCCGGGCACGGGTGCGCCGATGCCCTCGACGACTGTGCCGGCGACCGCGATCGCCTGGGCCACGACGACCACGGGCGGGATCGTCGAGTCGCGCGTCCAATCGCCGGCGAGCACCGTCACGAACGTGTCGTCGGCGGCGACGATCGAGGCTGAGGTGCCCGAGCTTTCGACGACGAAGTTGCCGGTGGCATCACTGGGGGAGGCGTCCGCAAGGGCGCCCTTCGTGCCGATGCGAACGTTTGGCATGCCAGCGCCGCGGCAGTCGCAGACGCGGCCGCGGATCGAGAATCGTTGAGAAGGCGCGGCGTCGGGGGCGGCGTTGATGCGACGGCGCGCCGTTGGTTGTGCTGTGAGCTGGCAGGGCTCGGCGTGCCACTGCTACCGTGGCCCTGGCCCGAGCCACGGTCGCGTTCGGAGGGGTCCGTCGCGACGACCGCAGTGGATGCGTCGCCGCTGGGCGGCCACCACAGAGGGGCGGTGCAGGCAACGGCCGCGACGGCGGCGAGGATCTTGAGCTTGGCGTTCATGAGTGTGATGCCGATGGCGGAATGAGTCAGCGCTGGCGCTGTGAACGGGGCGAAGGCGAGCAGCCAGTTGCTGCGGCCGCGGAGGTCGTGGTCGAGTCGTTGGCGCAGTTGCTGCAGAGCGCGCTGCAGGCGGCTGTGCACGGTGGCCACTGGTACCTCCTGCTGCGCCGCGATGCGCCGCGGAGGCAGGCCGTCGAAGAAGCGCAGCAGCACCGTCGATCGATAGGGCTCGTCGAGTTGCAGCACGGCAGCGACGAGTCGCTGCTGCGCCTCGGCGCGCTGCACGAGGACTTCCGCGGGGTCGCCCGCGCTGTTTGCGCAGTCCGACTCGCGGCGGCGGCGAGCCCGTTCGCGGCTGCGATGGGCGTGCAGGAGGTTCTGCAGTACGGTCGTCAGCCACGCGCGCCATTGCCGAGGTGGTGCCGACTGTTGCAGAGCGATGGCACAGGCATCCTGCACGATGTCCTCGGCGAGGTGTGGGTCGTTGGCCAGCCGGTGGGCTAGGCCTCGCAACCACGAGAGGTCTTCGAGCAGGGATTGGATCGTGGCCGTCGTCATGCCGAGTGGAATCGCCGCAGAGCTGCACCCTTGAGGCCGTGCGGCGGGGATCCGATGCAGCGTTTCTCTGCACGGGTGCGGAGATTCCCGCTGGCAGTCGTTTTGCCCGGGAGGGGTGCACCGCCTAGCATGCGCATGAAATGACCGTCGCGCTCGTTCTGGTGCTTGGTGCAACCGCTGCGCTCCTGGTCTACGGCCTGTTGGCCTTCGACCGGATCGTGCGGCGACGCCGCGAACAGGAACCGGGCACGAGTTGAGGCACGTCTGCGCGAGCGCGTGCCGCTCGTCCTGCGACCGAACCGGATGCACCCTGCAGCTTCGGCCGGGACCGCGTCTGGTTGGCGGTGCGCGCTCGAGACGCCGAGGTCGTCGCGCGGGCTCTGGGGTTGCGCACCATGTTGCCCGCGAATTGGCGATCGGGGCTGGCATCGGTCGCCGAGCACGGCGTGTTTGTCGCCGCGGCCGTCGATGGTTGGGTCGTGGCAGTTGGCCCCGATATCGGCGCTGCGACCGCCGATGCCGCCGATGTCGTGCCGCCCCTGCTCGAACGGCTGAGTCGCGCGTTCGGCAGTGCGGTCTGGTTTGCGACAAGCGGCGATGACGAGCGACACGGCTGGGCCGTGGCCGACGACGGTGCGCTGCGCCGCGGCTATGCGTTCGCAGGCGAACACGGGGGCGTGTTCTGGCATGGCGAGGTCACCGAAGACGAACGTGCGCTCGAGTGCTTCGTCGAGGATCCGCGCGACTCGTCCGACGACGAGATCAAGTGGTGGCCCGACGAACGCACCGTGCTGCAACTCGCGGCGGCATGGAGCTTCGACCCGAGCCGGCTCGGCGAACAGGGCCTGCCGACAGCGAGCGGTTGGGTCGGTCGACTCTGACCCGTCCTTCTCTGACCGGTCCTTCCTCGGTGGTGCTGGCTGGTCATACTGCCGGGGGCTGGCGCCGACGGCGCCGACGACATCGGTTTCGACGATCGCGACGATCGCCGGCCGGGCATGCGCCCGCACTGGGGCGAGGTCGCGAGCGCTCAGAGCGTGGGAAGCAATCGGTTTTCCACGCTCTGCATGGCCGCATCGGCGGCCATAGAAGGCAATCTGAGAGCCTGTATCATCAACTTGTGCAGGCCGCGTGCCCGTTTCTCTATCGGCCACGCACGTCGTTGGTGCGACACGCGCCAGGCAAGCCGATGGCCATGAAAGTCACGCTGCTTGCGGGCGACATCTGGTGTGACATCGGAGCCGCCCGAGTTACCTTCCATCGGACCACGGTGGTCTTCACTCAGCACAGTAGGGATTCAGCGATGTCCAAGATGCGAGCCCTTTGGCAGGCGTTTCGTCACCCCGTGCACCCCGAGAACCGGGCCAACCTGAAGCACCTTGCCGAACGACTGCCGGAGAAGTTCCGCACCCCGCAGCAGATGTACGGACTGCACGGTGAAGGTTGCGCCGCGACCATGGGGGCCATGCCGCGCTGCGATTTCGCCTGCCGCGGCTGCTACCTCGGCGAAGACGCCAACCAGGTGCCGGCCCAGTCGCTCGACGACATCAAGGCGCAGATGCGCGTGCTGCGCCAGCAGGTCGGCCGCTGGGGTAATCTGCAACTGACCGACGGCGAGGTGACGCTGCGTCCCGCCGAGGACCTGATCGAACTGCTGTGCTACGCCCGCGAGATCGAACTGCTGCCGATGTTGATGACGCACGGCGACACCTTCCGTCGGCAGCCGGACCTGCTCGAGCGTCTGGTCGAGGCCGGCCTGCGCGAAGTCAGCATCCACGTCGACACCACCCAACGCGGCCGGCGCGGCGATGGCTATCGCTTCGCAACCCGCGAAGAGCAGCTGCATCCGCTGCGCGACGAATTTGCGGCGATGGTGCGAGCCGTGCGCCAGAAGACCGGCAAACCGCTGCGGGCCGCCACGACCATGACGATCACCGCCGAGAATCTCGTTGGCGTCGCCACGGTGTGCGAGTGGATGGTGCGCAACGCCGACGCATTCTGCCTGATCAGCTTCCAGCCCATCGCGCAGGTCGGCCGCACCGAAGACGGCCTCGGTGGCGGTGCGAGCGTCGACGATCTTTGGCGAGAAGTGAGCCGCGGCGTCTACGGCGATCCGGCAGCTGGCGCAGTGCTGGATCGCGGTTCGTTCTTTCTCGGCCACCCCGGTTGCACGAAGTACGTGACTGGCGGAGTTGCCACCGCCAGCGATGGCAGGCGACGCTACTTGCCGGTGCGCGACATCGATCATGCGAGCAGTGAAGCGCGGTTGCTGGGGTTCTTCCGGCGCTGGGGCGGCATCACGTTCCGCCAGGATCGTGGCCTCGAGATCCCGGCCCGGGTGCTCGGCATGGTGGTGCGCACGCCGCTGTTCTTCCTGCGCCATGCGGTGCCCTACGCGTGGCACTGGCTGCGGCGCATCGACGGCACGCGACCCTTGCGCGGGCTCGCCGATCTGCTGCGCAAGAAGACCAGGCTGCACGGCCTGATGTTCGCTAGCCACCACTTCATGAGTCGGCAGGAGATCGAGACGCCGCTCGGCAAGGAACGACTCGACCTCTGCATCTTCCACACCGCGGTCGGCGACCGCATCGTGTCGATGTGCGAGGCAAACGCACTTGGTGTGCGCGACCAATACTACGAAGACCTGATGGTCGGTCGGCAGCCGCAGGACACCGCACCACAGCCCGTCGGAACGTCGCACGGGTCGCGATGATCGCGGGCCCGCAGCGGCTGTTCGTCGAGGCCGACAACGCGATGGGATCCGCGCGCGGCGACGTCGACGACGGCTTCGCTCTCGCGGCGCTGCTGCAGAGTCGCACGCCGTTGCTCGCGATCGGCAGCGTGTTCG
This sequence comes from Planctomycetota bacterium, assembly GCA_039921435.1. Classification (GTDB taxonomy): domain Bacteria; phylum Planctomycetota; class UBA1135; order UBA1135; family UBA2386; genus DASVAL01. Next base: position 10,624 of record JBDSBS010000678.1, read on the forward strand.
GCAACACCGACGAGGCTGCCGCGGATCGCAACAACCGGGCACTCGCAGCGGCGATGCAGGTGCCGGTGCGGCACGTGCGGGGCTGCAGCCGCGCCGGCCAAGAGGTGGCCGAGAGTGTGGAGTTCCTGGTGGCGCAACAGCAGCCACTCACCGTACTGGCGTTGGGACCCTTGACGACCCTCGCGGCAGCTCTCGCGCGACGCCCTGAGCTGCCGATCGCGCGGCT
>JBDSBS010000679.1:0-7364 GCA_039921435.1 Planctomycetota bacterium
GGCGGATCTACGCCGCCGTCGACAGCTGGAGACCATGCCGCCGACGACGACTTCCGATACCCCGCTCGGCGCGAGGGTCTCCCCGCGGCTCCTGGGGCCTGTCGGCGCTCCGGCTTTCCGGGGCGGGACTGACTCCCGCTGAACGAGAACGGCGTGCGCCAGCCTTCCCTCGCTCCGGGGAGTTCGAGTCGTCTGTCGCGGCACGACGCACCATGCACGGACGATACGACGCCCACCGGTGGCTCAAGGCCTGCGTTGGCGACTCCGGCGGCCTCGTTCAGGCGAACGACGACGGAACGAGCGACGACGCCGTCACTGCAGCCGCAGGCGATACTGCTGGATCTTGCGGTAGAGGGTGGCCCGGCCGATGCCCAGGAGCTGAGCGGCCCGTCGAACATTGCCTTTGGTAGCCCGCAGCGCCCGCGAGAGCACGAGCTGCTCCTCCTGTTCGAACGGCCGAATCGAGTGTTCGCTCAACACCTCGTCCGGATGCTCGACACGTGCAGCAACACCCGTGGCAACGGCAGCCTGCTGCGGCATTCCGGGAACCGGCGCGAGCAAGTGTTCCCGATCGATCAGGGAACCTGCGGCGAGGGCCTGGGCCCGACGCACGGTCGCCTCAAGCTGAGCTACGTTGCCTGGCCACGGCATGGACTCGAGCAGCGTGCAAGCACCTGCCGTGAAGCCCTTGCGAGCGTTCTCGGGCGACCCGATCCCGCCGTTCAGGATCGCCTCGGCGATCTCAAGGATATCCTCAGGGTGCTCCCGGAGAGACGGCATCACGATCGGGAAGCCGTGCAACCGGTAGTAGAGGTCTTCGCGGAACACACCCCGAGCGACCAGCTCCGGTAGGTGGGCTGACGTCGTTGCGATCAATCGGGGCAGGCCTTGCTGCTGCGACGTCGTGCGTTCCTTGAGGTGGCGAACCAGAGCGGACTGAGCGGGCGCAGGCAGTCGGTCGACGTGCGGCAGGAGCAGCGTGGTGCCACGAGCGCTCTCAATGGCCCGAGTCAGCGACTCGGTGTCGCACGAGGCGCACTCAACCAAGTGCAGAGAACGGTCCGAGCGACGACTCTTGCAGTGAATGATGCGCGCCGCGAGGGACTTGCCCGAGCCTTGCGGCCCCTCGACCAGGACAGTCGCCTCCGTATCGGCAGCGCGACTCAACACGCCCTGCAACCGACGCATCACCGGGCTTCTCCCGACCAGTGCAGAACCAGATCGCACACCTTCGAGCAACGACTCGAGGTCGCGCGATCGACGTAGCAGGTGGCTGAGTTCCACAGCGATGCCGAGCAGGGGCTCCATCGCAGCCTCGATCGACGCTGCCGAGGCAGAGCCCAGGCTGGTCCGAGCCTTGCCAGAGGCATCATCAGACAACTGCAAGGCCGGTATCGACAAGCCACGAGGCATGTCGTTGGCGAACTCGGCCCCGTAGAGCACCAGGTCGATCGGGGCCGGGCCCGTCGCGGTGAGTCCACTCCATTCGGTGAACTCGAACACTTCGTGCCCTGTGCTAGCAAGACGGACAGCCAGTCCTCCTCCATGCTCTGCCAGGACCAAAGCTACGCGGGCTTTCACCGCAAACGCGCCGAGCTTGCCGATCAGTGCCGTATTCATGCCGTTCCCACTGCTTCGATCGGCATTCCTAACTCCTTCGGTGAAGGCCTCCTGGGTGCAATAAGGGGTAGGTCTCTTTCACCGGCTGGAAGACGCGGCGGCAAGGGGAGTTCTTTGCCGAAGGAACAAGCTGCGCGAGTTGGTTTTGAAGACCGCTCGCGGCGGTCGGTTCGGACCGGAACGCGAGCCGCAAGGGTCTCAGCTGTCCGTCAGACGACGAGCCAGCTCATCGAAGTCGATGCTCTGCAGGTCTTCCTTGGAGATCGGATCCATCCGCCGGAACTTGCGGTACTCGTCGATGCTGCTCAGTTCGACGTAGTCGCGAGCGGTCATCTGGGTTTTATCGGCCCCGCGTGCACTCGTTCGCTTGGCACCCGTCGAGGTACGTTCCAAGGTCTGCTTGGCGCGATGACAGATCGACAGCGTGTTCTCCAGGTTGCTACGAATCTTGAGCAGTCGCTCCTCGTTTGCTCCTGGGACGTCCATGCTCTTGGCGATCTTTGCGATCGCGACCTCCAGTACGGCGATGAGGCAGTTGAGTTTGGTAGTGAGCCTCGCGCGGTACTCCGCTGAGCTCAGGGCCTCGGGAAGGTGGGGGGTGTCGTTCTTTTCGGCGTCCATCTGCGGTGTCCTCAGCGGGAATGCCGAGGAAGAGCACCCCAAGTGCCAAGCGTCGTGATCATCCACCCGTCGATGACAAGGAGAGGAAGACCCACGGGGGACAAGCGCCGTCCAAGACCGAAGACTCCGAGTGTTGCACTGGCACGACGGTAGTCGTTCTCTTGCGACGGTCGAGGTGCGCGCGACCGATCCGTCGGTCGCGAGGTCAGCAGGCAGCAAGGTCAGCAGAGCGAGGTCAGTTCGTCGAGAGAGCCTGCAGGAACAGCAAGCGGGCCACTTCGTCCAGTCGGTGAAGGGACCCGCGACCGGCGACATGGAAGGAAACGCCTCCTTCCCAGAACAGCAACACGCTCATCGCCGGATCGCGATACCGAGCGATGGTGTTGCCCAGGCCGAGCGAGGTCTTCTTCGGGCCTAGCAAGCCCGCGAAGACATCCGTCGTGCCCGGCGTCTGCACGACCAGGAACACGTCGAGCCCATCCGTGTACGTCATCACGAGCTTCTGCTGCCCATTCAAGGGATCTTCTCGAACCTCGATCCGACTGATTTCATAGTCGCTGGCAACACCGATGTTTGGATCGATCAAGCCCGCGGCACTACCCAAGAACGTCGTCGCCGCAGCAAAGCTGGGATGGACGGTCACCTGAAGCGAGTCCGGTGTCGACACCGGCGCCGGCACGGAAAGCGCGAAAGACACGGCTTCGACTTCGACGAGCAGCCGCATCTGGCTGTCGAACTCGGCCCTGTACAGCGGTATCGAGGTCTGCGCATCGACGTCGATCACCCAAGTGGCCTTGTCCAAGGTATTGGGGAACACGACGACCCGGAACACGGTCCGATTGATGCGAACCAGGGTCCCGAATTGATGCAGCGTGTAGTTTCCCTGTGCCTTGACGGAGTTGTAGACGCGAAAAGACCCATACTGGTAAAGCAGATCGCCAAATCTCTGGTAGGTGCGCTGCCACTTCTGAAAGGCAGGCGAGCCCGGCAACTCCCCATCGACGCCGAGGAACGAGAGCTGGAAGGGAGGCTCGTCCGTCCCATCCGCATCGACCACCAGGCGCTCCCGGACCGCGACGACGTTGCCTTGTTCGGTGCGGAAGCGCCGCAGCTGGATCAGCGTGTGATCTTGCCCGCGGCTTCCTTGCTGCAAGGATTGGAACGTCGGCAAGGAAAGAGCGGGCGCGGTCCCAGCTGCCGCCGCACTCCTTCCGGTTTGAGCATTGCCCACACTCTGAGACCTCAACCCCACCGACGCGAGGGTCGTCGCAAGCAACACCAGGCTCACGCCAAGAGCAGCGCCGAATCCAGCCTTGGCGACCGCGACCTTGGCACGCGTGCCAAAGAAGCGGCATCCAGAAGGTCTGCACGGCGCAGCCTTCACGAGTAGGGGAGAAGAGAACATGACGAGAGGGAGTGGAGATCTATTCGAAGTCTATTGGCTTTGGAACTGCGTCTCCACGCAGGTCAAGTGCATTGAAACCTGGTTTGGGAACGAGGGGAAACCTGGTTTGGGGACGATGGTCATCGCAATGCCCCGTACCTGACCACCGAGAACTCGACATTAGGCATGATATCGAGATCTTGGAACACCACGACACGACCTTCAGCCGATCCTCGAGGAGCGGCTCCCCGAGAGCCTGTTCCGTGAGAAACCGATACGAAGCAAACCGAGGCTACCAGCACCATGCCGACAGCGCCCAGCAGCCATCGCGAGCGCATCGGTCGAGCCGAACGAGTAACGCCAGCTAGAACCGACGCCCGAACCGGGGCCCAAACGCCAGGCGAACACCGCGGTGGCGCGATGGAGCGTCGAACCACGTCGGATTCGAGCAAGGCTTCGGGCCAGCCCGCACCTTCGACCGGAGGAGGAGGCTTCGCGCCGATGAGCATTCGGCCCAGATCGGTTTCTTCGGCCTGGGCCACGATGCGACCGTGAATACCCTCGATCCACCGCGCAACCTCGATATCCCCCGAAAGTGCTCCAGACCGAAGCTTCGGCAGCGGCGGTCGCTGTGCGATCATTGCTCCGAGGCAGTCACGCGCCTGGGCACGCGCCGCGCAAAACGGGCACGAACTGAGGTGGCGACGCACCGAAGCGTCGAGGTCCGCCGCAGCCGTTGGGAGGTCTCGCAAGAACGCGCGACACTCAGCCGAGAGACGAGGCCGTGAACTCGGCGACGATTCGTCCCGGGTCATCCCGCACCTCCTACAGATTCAGTGGCCGCGGCACCCAGATCCAAGTGTGGGAACCGAGTTCGAACGACAGTTTCGAGAGAGAGGTGGGCACGCGCGAGGCGTGATTTTACGGTCCCCAGAGACAGACTGAGTGTCGCGGCAAGTTCTTCGTATGACATGTCCTCGAGGTATCGCAGCGCGAGGATGACTCGCAGTTTTGGGCTCAACTGCGAGATTGCTTCCTGGACCTGATCCCCAAGTTCTCGGGTGGCTGCGCGCTCGCGTGGATCCGGCCTTTCGTCGATCAGGTCGCACTCCTCACCATCATCGCCTCTCCCGATGTGGTGAGGCTGGGTGCGGCGGCGGTGGTCGATGCTGCAGTTGACCACGATCCGGAACAGCCATGTGCTGAACAGCGCACCACCCCTGAAACTTTGGAGCTTTCGGAAGACAAGGGCGAAACTGTCTTGCACGACATCCATGGCATCGACGGAAGTGCCAGTGATGCGGAAGGCGATGGCATAGACGCGTTCGCGATAACGCGTGAACAACTCGTCGAAGGCCAACTCGAAACCTTCGCTGTCCGGCTGCCGACAAGCAGCTACGAGATCAGCATCAGGGTCGCGAAGCAGTTCCACGGAAAAGAGACGTTCGTAAGGCCCCGCCGGGTTCCGTAGATTCGCGGATGACCACAATCGAAGTTCCAGGCCGCATGGGATGGAATCCGTTGGCAGTTACGGAGATGCGAGCGGGAGCCCGCCCGTCGCTGGGCGCCAACAGCGGTGGCTATCGAGCGCGCTGACGTCCCGGCGGAGGCGATCCGGTTCAAAGGCTCACCCGCCGCAAGTGAGGGACACTAGAGGCCGCCTGGGATGGTCAGAATCAAACCGACGGACAATGGGCACCCGGCTCCGCACTCCAGCTCGTTGCAGTCATCACAAAACGCGTGAGTGACCAGGAACATGGTTCCACCGGGACCCGGGGTCACCTCTGTCAAGTCGAGCACGCAAACCTTGTTCGATAGGCTGCCACCGATCGGAGGTCGGGCAATGCTCTGCACGGCAAACCGGCTCTGGTCGTACGGCACGATGGTCGAGATGGCGCCCTGAACGTCGATGAGAGTCGCGCAGCTGTGCAGGATGCGACCACCGATGGTGGCTTGGGCGTGCAGGCTACACGGCAGCATTTGTTCGATGATACTGGTCGAGACCAACGGAACGGAAACGTGCAGCCAATGCCCGTCTTCCAGGGTCATCCGGTCTCGAAGCACCGCGCCCGAGAGTGAGAGGAGGTCCAATGGCACCTGCGCACCGGGAAACTGCGGCAAGACTAGCCAGGTGGCAAAACTCGTCACCGATGCAGAACCCACGACGCGCACCAACACGTGTAGGCAAGCCGTTTGGTCGAGGCTGCCCAACGGAGGCGCCGTGATGACAATCCGCATCTCCTGATCGAGCGCCAGCGGGAAGCTGGGATGCCGAGGCGCCCCTCGTTGTACGACCTCGACGAAATCGGGAATGGTGTCCCCGTCCGTGTCGGGGTTGAGTGCACTAGTCAGCACTGCCCACTCGACGGAGTCGATCAAGAAGTCGTCATCCGAGTCCGTCAACTCGAGCAGCGATCCGGTCGCTGCCACGCGCTGGCTCGGTACGACCATCCACGTCGCCACCATGGCGGCGCTAACGGCAAGCAGTGAGAGGGTCAACTTTCCGGCCATCGGTACGACTGGCTGACGGACTGTGCTAGGCCCGAACCTCGCGGGGGTTTCGGTAGGACCACATTCATTATTGAACCAGCCAGGTTGCATGACGGCAACCCGACCATGCGGGTTTGTCCGCGACCCGCTCGGCGGGGACCGCTCGTCCCCTCGCGCCGTTGTCTTTCGCCCTTGGTATCGATAAGTAGGACCGTCAGCGCGCCCGTAGCTCAGCTGGATAGAGCGACGGCCTCCGAAGCCGTAGGTCAGAGGTTCGACTCCTCTCGGGCGTACCAACTCCCTTGCCATCGAGGCCTTAGGCCAACCCAGGGAACTGCACCCAATCGTGCCTGCCCTCGAGTTCCACATCGATGCCACGCGCCCCGACTTGCGTGAGCTGGCGGTCTCCCTCGAGTTCGATCGTTCGGAATCGACGGCGCAAGCAGCTCCTTGCGTCGTCGCCGAGAGAGGGGCGGGGGGCGACGAGGTGGTGCTCTTCCTCCCCACGTGGACACCGGGCAGCTACCTGATCCGCGACTACAGTCGCCATTTGAGTCGGGTAGAAGCGGCCGATGCGGTGAGCGGCACGCGCGTTGAATGTCGGAAGACACGCAAGAACCGGTACCTGTTGATCGTGCCGCGCGCCACGGTCCGAGTCAGGGTCTCCTATCGCGTCTACGCCCATGAGCTCAGCGTGCGAACGGCGGACTTGACAGCGGATCACGCCTTCTGGAACCACGCCTGCGTGCTGCTCTGGCCGATCGGTCAGCCAAGGCTGACTGCTCGGATCCGAGTCTCCCACCCTGTCGAGTGGGAAGTCGCATGCGCACTCCCATGCCGTTGGGAGGTCGGCGAGTCGAGAACCGATGCTGCCACTACCACTCTCGACGCCAACGACTTGGATCACGCGATTGATTCACCGTGCCTGGTTGGGCGGTTCCACCGTCTAACGTGGCTGGTAGGTGGCGTGCCCCATGAAGCCGTGCTCGACGGCCTCGCGGGGGTCGTGCCTCCGGCGTCGCTAGTCGAGGACCTGGGCGCGATCGTAGAAAGAGCCGCCGCTGTATTCGGTGGGAAGCTCCCCTACCCGAGCTATTTGTTCTTGTGCCTGTTCGCGGCGGAAGGACACGGTGGGCTCGAGCACTCCGACTCGACCGTCCTGCTGATGTCGCGAACGGCCCTGGCGAGCCCCAAGGGCTACCGTGAGTTCTTGACGCTCGCCGCGCATGAGCTGTTCCACGCTTGGAAC
>JBDSBS010000680.1:0-3660 GCA_039921435.1 Planctomycetota bacterium
GATAGCCGGTGTGCCGATTCCGGCGGAGGCGGGCGCGCAGGTGCCGTTCTTCCGCGCCGTGCAGGCCGACATCGGCGACGAACAGGCCATTTCGCAGAACCTGTCGACCTTCAGCTCGCACGTGCAGCGCATCGTGCGCTGCCTCCAGCAGGCTTCGCCCCGTTCGCTGGTGTTGCTCGACGAGCTCGGTGCTGGAACTGATCCCGAGGAGGGTTCGGTGCTCGGCTACGCGGTACTCGAGCAGTTGCTGCGCGCGGGATCGCTGGCGGTCGTCACGACGCACCTCGGGCGCCTCAAGGACTTCGCCTACCATCACGTTGGCGCCGAGAACGGCTCGATGGCGTTCGACGGTGCGACGCTGCGGCCGCTGTATCGGCTCGACCTCGGCATTCCCGGCAACAGCCACGCACTCGACATCGCGAGTCGCGTCGGCATGCCCGAGACCATCGTCGCGCGGGCGCGCGAACTCCTGGGTGTGCGCGACCAGACGCTCGACCACATCATCGAGAAGGTGCAGGTGGCGCGGCGCGACGCCGAAGCCGATCGGCGCAAGACCGCGGACCTGTCGCGCGCCGCGGTCGAACAGCAGGAGAAGCTGGCTGTGCGCATGGCCGACGCGGTGCGCAAGGAGAACTGGCTGCAGGAAGAGGCCGACGGTGTGGTCGAAGCGGAACTGCGCGCCGTCCAGGCAGCACTCCAGGAGCCGATCACGGCGTTGCTGAGTGCGCCTGGCAAGCACGGCGAACGGGCGCGGGCCCTGAAGAGTGTCGTCGACGGCATGCTGAAACGGGCGGCCCTGCACCGGCGGCGCATGCGGTTCTGCAACTCGCTGAAGAAGGGCGACCAAGTCTTCCTGCCACGCTGGTGCCGCCTGTGCGCAGTGCACAAAGTCGACAAGGTCAGAGAAGTGATCACGGTGGACTACGGCAACGTCAAGCTGGAGGTGCCCTTCGAGGACGTTTCGTGGCTGCAGCCGCTCGATGGGTAGGCGGTAGGCGGCTGCGCGCGAGTGGTCAGACGTGACGGGGCCGGAATTTCGGCTCATCCGGAGCGAGTGCTCTGGCGGCGCCCTTGCGGGAACCGGGTGTGCGGGTAGTCTGCGCCTCCCCCGCCCGCGGCCCTTCCGCGAGCGAATTCAGCCAGCAAAGAGGTTTCGTGAGCGATGTCCTGATCGCGGACAACGACCGTGCGGTGAGTGCACTGTTGACCGAGGTCTTGGTCCGCGCGGGCCTTTTCCCGCGGCACGCGTTTGACGGGGACGCGGCCCAGCGACTCGCGCGGGATCCCGCGGTCCGAGTGCTCGTCTGCGATCTCGACATGCCCCGTCTCGGTGGCATCGAAGTGTTGGAATCGTTGGCGGACCTGCAGGAACCGCCTTTGACGGTGGTGATCTCTGGGTATCTCGACGCGGAGGTGCGGGAGCGCATCGGCCGGTTGCCATTCGTGCGAGAGGTGCTGCGCAAGCCATTCGACCTGCTCGCCTTTGCGGCTCGCGTTCGCCACCTGGCGGGGGCTCCTGGGTGTGACGGGGGTGCAGCGTCCAGCGCGATCGGGCCGAGTGGAGCGGGGTGAGCAGGGAGGTTGGTTGGCCGGGTTGCTCGGCCATCGATGGGCGCCGCCATCGAGTCGGGTGCGCGAGTTCTGTCGGCGCTAAGAGCTAGGTGCTAAGGGTCGCTCGCCAAAAAAGCCCGCGCCGACCTTGCACTGCAAGATCGCGTCGGTATCGTCCTCCGTCCTTTCCACAGCAGCTAGCCCGCTAGCGTAGCTCAACTGGTAGAGCACCTGATTTGTAATCTGGAGGTTGTGGGTTCAAGTCCCATCGCTAGCTCCAGATCGGGTTGCTGACTCCAAGAATAGCCTACGTGTCGCGGGCAACGTCGCTTGGGAGAGGATCGCGCGCACGGCAACGTCGGGCGGATACCAAAGCGGCCAAATGGACCAGACTGTAAATCTGGCGGCTCAGCCTTCGCAGGTTCGAATCCTGCTCCGCCCACCAAGTCTTCTCCAGCCGAGTCTTCTCCAGCCGAGTCTTCTCCAGTCAGGTCTTCCCAGTCAGGTCTTCTACAGGTCTCTTCAGTCAAGTCCGGTCGGTTCAGGTGCTCCACGGGGTGTTCGACCGGGGGTCGCCGATTCCTTTAGTGCGTGTGCGCGATCAGTAGGCTTCCCTGGCGAACGCGCCTCTGATGCCAGCGGGTGTAGCTCAAAGGTAGAGCTCCAGCCTTCCAAGCTGGTGGTGAGGGTTCGATTCCCTTCACCCGCTCCAGATCGTTCTTTCTTGCGTTGTTCGCTGCTATAGCTCAGCTGGTAGAGCACCTCCTTGGTAAGGAGGAGGTCGTGGGTTCGATTCCCGCTAGCAGCTCCATCGTCCCGCTTACCTCCCGCTTCCAGTTTGATCGGGGTTCCTCGGTGAACCCTGAAGTTCGAGATCCCATGGCCAAGGAAACTTTCACGAGAACCAAGCCCCACGTGAACGTGGGGACCATCGGGCACGTTGCCCACGGCAAGACCACGACGACGGCTGCCATCACGTACACGCTCGCTTCGGTGGGTCTCGCCAAGTACAAGGAGTACGCTGCGGTCGCCAAGGGTGGCACCGTTCGCGATGCGACGCGCGTCGTGACGATTTCTGCGGCGCACGTTGAGTACGAGACCAAGAATCGGCACTACGCCCACGTCGATTGTCCCGGCCACGCCGACTACGTGAAGAACATGATCACGGGTGCGGCGCAGATGGACGGCGCGATCTTGGTCGTGGCGGCCGACGACGGTCCCATGCCCCAGACCAAGGAGCACGTGCTACTCGCTCGCCAAGTCGGCGTGCCGGCGATCGTCTGCTACCTGAACAAGTGCGACCTCGTCGACGATCCGGAGCTGCTCGACCTCGTCGAGATGGAGGTCCGCGAGTTGCTCACGAAGTACACCTACCCTGGCGATACGGCCAAGGTCGTTCGCGGCGCTTCGTTCAAGGCGCTCCAGACGCCTAGCCCCGGTCCCGACAACCCGGACAGCAAGTGCATCTTCGATCTCATGGATGCCATCGACGAGGCGATCCCCGCCCCCACGCGCGAGGTCGACAAGCCCTTCCTGATGCCGATCGAGGACGTGTTCTCGATCGAAGGTCGCGGCACGGTAGCAACGGGTCGTATCGAGCGCGGTCGCGTCAAGGTCGGGGAGTCCGTCGAGATCGTCGGTATCAAGGACACGCGGCCGACGACCGTCACAGGCGTCGAGATGTTCCAGAAGACCTTGGACCAGGGCCAGGCCGGCGACAACGTGGGGCTTTTGCTCCGTGGTCTGAAGAAGGAAGACATCGAGCGCGGCATGGTGCTCGCGGCTCCGAACACGGACACTCCGCACACCAAGTTCATGGCTCAGGTCTACGCGCTGACCAAGGAAGAGGGTGGCCGCCACACGCCGTTCATGACCGGCTACCGCCCGCAGTTCTACTTCCGCACGACGGACGTCACGGGTGCCGCGAAGCTCGTTGGAGCGGAGATGTGCATGCCGGGTGACAACGTCGAGGTCGAGGTCGAACTCGGCACGCCGATCGCCATGGACGAGCACCAGAAGTTCGCCATTCGCGAGGGTGGCCGCACGGTCGGCGCCGGTCGCGTGACGAAGATCCTGGCTTGATAGACTCGTTCGTGCGCGGCGTGCCCT
>JBDSBS010000681.1:0-2786 GCA_039921435.1 Planctomycetota bacterium
TGGGTCGAGAAGGCGCGCCCCGCAGCTCTCGTCTTGCACGACGTAGCGACCTTCCACCCGGCGCAGACACAGCAGCGCGCGCGTCGACGAAGAACCGTTCGGGCCGCAAGAAGGGGGCGTGTGCGCACACCAGGGGACTGCCGGACACGAGCAGGTGGCCAACGCGGACCTCGCCGTGCACCTCGTCGCCGTCGAGGTGGCTCTCGATGCCCTGGGATCTGGTGCGGCACCGCCGTCACCCGCCAGGAAGTGACGTACCGACCGTGTCTCCCGACAGCGGACGTCGCCACTGGTAGAGGGTCCACGCCGACAGTCACGCTCAGCCCGCTCTCGGCTTGGGCGCTCGACCAGTGCTTCGTACCAGGCCGCAGGATCCTCGCGCCGCGTCGGGCGCTCGCCGAGTCCGTTTCGTCGCATGACGACAACATGCCGGCGATTGCGCCAGCTTCCACGGCGCGAGGGCGCGGGGTTCGGACGCTTACTTTCAGACTCGTGAATGAACCCGAGATTGCCGCGGCGCAGCGCTTCGCAACCGTTCCTCGTCGGCGCCTCACCCGCTCATGCCGCAATCTGACTGACCATTCAGCACGGAATCCTGTGCATCGCTGTCCGTCGCGCGGCGAGGCGCGCCTGGAGTGGGTGCCCGCGTGGTGAGGGTGGTAGAGGGGTGTCTTCGCTTCTACAAATTCCGCCCGCGCCTTGTAGGAGCTCGGCGGCTTTACTCCACGGTCCGCTTGTTGTGGCGCCTGCCGCGTCTCGCGCTCGTCCCGCGCCCCCAGCGAGCAACGGCTTGCGCAACGACGAATGCGTGCACAGCCCGACCCGCTGCTCTTTCGAGGAGCGACATAGACCTGCAATTCGGCAATACCACACGACCCACCCAAAACATGAGTGCAGCGACATCCGTCTCTTTAGCCGCTTCTCGCGTCGTTTGTTTAGCCTTCGCCGCGCTCGTGCTTTCGCCCTGGCTGCGGCCTCAGGCCACTGTGCTGCCCGTCGTCTCGAACGCCGAAAGCGCCCTCCGAGCGGCAGTGCTCGCCGCGAACGCACTGTCGTTCCAGACGTCGGCCTCGCAGCCGGTCGTGATCGAGTTCGCGAGCAACCTGATCGGCCAGACCATCGCCCTGACGCAGGCGCTGCCGGCGCTGGTCGTCGACCACGTGACGATGCGCGTCGCCGGCGCGGGACCGACGTCGCGCGTCGTCATCGATGCGACCAACGCCGCCACCGCGTTTCGGCTTACGAGTCGGCACGCCGTCATCCAGAACGTTCGGTTCCAGAACGCGGGCGCACCTGGCTCGCAGCTCGATGTCTTCACCGCGATAGGCACCGACGACGTCTTGTTTGCAAACTGTGATTTCGACGCGGCGACCGGCAATGCGCTGTGGCTGGTCAGCGCGTTACTGACGACGGTGCAGGACTGCAACTTCCGCATGGGCGCCAGCGGCCTCGTGGCCACGGGAGGCACGGCCGACCTGCTCGTGACTCGCTGCACGTTCGTCCAGAACCAACAGGCCATGCTGCTCGCGATCGCCAACCGCGTGCAGATTCGCGACTGCACCTTCGATGGCAACGGCACCGCGACCGTGTTGCAGCCGATCTGCGCCGACGTCACGTTCGGGCCCGGCAACATCGTGCGCAACTCGAACGTGCTGGCGTCATTCGTCGCCGCTGGCGCAGTGGGACTGAACATCCAGGGCAACCAGTTCCACGACAACGTCTACCCGGCGGTCCAGCTGCGAGACCTGTGTACGGTGGTGACGATGACGAACAACACACTGCTGCGGAACGGTGTCCCGACGAGTAACTACCAGCTGCTGATCAACGAATGCGTCAACTTGCAGATCAGCGGCTTGCAGTGCGCGGACGGCGGTGCGGGCATCTTCGCTGGGGATTCACGGCAGCTCGCCATCACCGGCAGCGGGACGCTTCCGACCGCTGTCACCGGCAACAATGGTGAGGGCATCACGTTGAGTGGTTGCGTCGACATCGTCGTGGACCAGGTCACCGTGAGCGACAACCTGAAGGCGATCAGCGGTTCTCAGATCGCGATCCTGCTGTCGGAACGCGTCGACGTCACTGGCTCGAACATCACCGCGGCACCCGGCCCTGGCGCCAATGGTGTGCGCATCGACGCCAGCAAACATGTGCGCGTTGGACTTGGCAGCTCGGTCCTCGACCACGGCACTCGGGGGGTGTTGCTCAGCAACGCCACCGATGTCGTGCTCGGGAACTGGTTGGGTGCGGGAGCCTCCCTGTCGGTGCGCGGACCGGTGCCGCTGCAGATCGTCGATTGTGCTCGCGTGCAGGTTGTCGGCACGGTCGCAGCGCCGTGCACGCTGCTAGCCGGCACGGCCCCGACCGGCAACGTGGTCTCGGTCACTCGCTGCAACGCCGGTATCTTTGGGCCGAGTCTCATCGTTGACGGTCGGCAGACCACGGTCGCCGGGGTGCAAATCGTCGATTGTATGAATGGGCGGCTCGACAACGTCACCATGCGCGGCCACACCGGTTGGGGCATGACCGCGGGCGGCACGCCATCGCTGCTCGTCCGCAACTGCGAAGTCGACGGCGGCACAGGGGGACCTTCCGCGAGTGGGGAAGGCATGCTGCTGAACCCTGGCTGTCACGGCTCGCAGCTGTTCGGGAACCTCGTCCGGCGGCAGCAGAGCAGCGCCTTCGTCGTCGTCGACTGCAATGGCGTCTTGCTCGGCCCAGGCAACCGCGCGATCGACAACGGCGGCGATGGGTTCGTCGTCAAGGACTTGGGGCCTGGACCGCCGACC
>JBDSBS010000682.1:0-2776 GCA_039921435.1 Planctomycetota bacterium
GATCGTCGAGGGCGAGCCACTGTGCGACGTGGTCGCACGCGCCGTCACCCGCTGGGGCGCGGACCTGCCGAAGGTCGAGGGATACTCACCGGTCGGAGCCGTCGTCGGCGCGACCTGGCCAAGAGAACTGGCGCGCTTGCGCAGCTTGCTGCCACACAGTTGGCTGCTCTTGCCCGGTGTCGGCGCTCAGGGTGGCAAGGTAGCCGACCTGGCGGCAGCCTTCGACGAACGAGGCCTCGGTGCGTTGGTCAACCAGAGCCGCGGTGTGATGCAGTGCTTCCAACCGACCGCTACCGACTGGCTCGATCGCATCGAACATGCGGCGCAGACCTTTGCCGCCGAATGTCGTAGCGTCTCACAGCGGCGCTCCAACGTGCAAGGCAACTAGTGACATCGACGCTTCGCCACATCTCGTTCCGGCGCCTCGGCACGTCGGAGACCCACCAACGCTTCCTCGAGGACGATCGCGACCTCGGTCGCTTCCTCGGCATGCGGGCTCGCTCGGTGGGAGAACTGTTGCGCCGCGCGCCGACCGGCGCCGAACGACTGCTGCCGCGCGAGACGCTCGTCAATGCTCTGCGCGCCTACGCCACTCGCCACGGCGCCACTCCCGACGCCATGCCGGAGGTGCACGCCTCAGCCGAGGCCTTGCTCGATCCGAAAGTGCACATCGTCGTCACCGGCCAGCAGCCCGGGCTCATGGGCGGGCCGCTGTTCACGCTGCACAAGGCCGCCACGGCGATCCGGCTGTGCCGCGAGATCAACGCCGAACCGACTGGCCCGCGCGTCGTGCCGCTGTTTTGGAACCACAGCGACGACCATGACCTCGACGAAGCCAATCGCTTCTTCCTGATCAACCAGGCCCAGGAAGTGCAGCGGTTCCGGCTCGAGCTGGAGCGCACGAGCGAGCCCCTGCGCACGATTGGCGTCGGGCGCGAGATCGAACGGCTGCTGGCAGAAATCGACCCGTTGCTGCCCCAGACCGAGTACCGCGAGTGGGTGCAGGCGATGTTCAAGCCGCGCCATCCCGACGAGAAGCTCGGCGACCAGCAAGCGCGCATCCTGTTCGAGACCTTCGGCAAGCACGGGC
Source organism: Planctomycetota bacterium (assembly GCA_039921435.1). Taxonomy (GTDB): domain Bacteria; phylum Planctomycetota; class UBA1135; order UBA1135; family UBA2386; genus DASVAL01. The sequence goes on from JBDSBS010000682.1 coordinate 1,091, forward strand.
TACTCGTCATCGAGCCGCGCGACCTGCCGCCCGAGGCGTTCGACCCGCTGCTCAAGTGGTGGGACAAGTCGGACGAGATTCGCGAGACGGTCAAGCAGACATGCGAGGATCTCGCCGACGTCGGCATCGACGTCACGCTGGATCCAGCGGCGACGATGATGTTCGAACTGGTCGGCGGCCAACGCGAACCGCTCGCCGACGGCGAAGTAACGGGGCGCGCCCAGGATCTGAGTCCAGGTGTGCTGCTGCGACCGCTGTGGCAGGACGCGCTGCTGCCGACCATCGCCTTCGTCGTCGGCCCGGGCGAGCTGGCCTACCTTTGCGCAGTCGCGTCGCTCTACAAGCTGCTCGGCGTGCCCCAGCCCGTATTCGTGCCACGCGCGTCGCTGACGCTCGTCGAACCGTCGATGCAGCGGCTGTTGACCCGCTTCTCGCTGGATCTGCCCGACCTCGACCAGCCGCCCGAGAAGCTGGCCGAAAAGTTCCTGCAGAACAACGAAGGCAATGACATCGAGGACGCGCTGGACGACCTGCAGAACCGTTTGCGCACGGATCTCTCTGCCATCAGCCAGCGCCTCGGCGCGCTCGACTCATCGATGCTGAGCGCGCTCGATCGGGCCCGTTCGAAGAGCATCGAAGAGATCGAACGGCTGCAGCAGAAGGTGCGCAACGCGCGCCAGAACCGCGAAGGCACCGGCATCAAGCAACTGCGGCGCCTGTGCAACTCGCTGCGGCCGCGCAGCCGCCCGCAGGAGCGCGTGCTCGGTCCAATGGCGTATCTCAATTCGTACGGCCCCAGCCTCGGCGACCGATTGATCGACGCCGCCGACCCGTTCCGCATCGAGCACGGGGTGCTCGAGCTGTGACCATGGCAGATTCGCCTTCGCTGCAACCCTGCTGTGTGCTGGCCATCGGGCCACATCCCGACGACATCGAGATCGCGGCCGCGGGTACGCTGCTGCTGCTGATCGCCGGCGGGCGCTCCGTCTCGCTGCTCGACTGCACACGCGGCGAGATGGGTTCGCGCGGCACGGTCGCTGACCGCGACGCCGAGGCCACTGCGGCGGCAGCGAAGCTCGGGGTGCTCGAACGCTCGAACCTGGGCCTGCCCGACACCGGTGTGCGCGTCGACGACGACAACACCAACCTGATCGTCGGCGCGCTGCGACAGGCGCGCCCGACCTTGCTGCTGGCTCCGCACCTGCGCGATGTGCATCCAGACCACACCGCCGTCGCCCAGCTGACCGAACGCGCGTTCTTCCTGGCCGGTCTGCGCAACTACGAACCGCATCTCGGTGCCCCGCATCGTCCGCGCCTGTTCTTGCGGTATCCGGGCAACGTGCCGGTCGAACCGAGCCTGGTCGTCGACATCAGTGCCGTGGCCGCTGCCAAGGCCGAGGTCGTGAGGTGCTACCGTTCGCAGCTCAATCCGTCCGATCGCTCGCACCTCGTGCAGGGCCTCGACCTGCTCGAACGCGGCGAAGTGCGCGACCGCTTCTACGGCGCCCGCAGCGGGGTGATGGCGGCCGAGTCGTTCTGGCACGACGGGCCGGTGCGCGTGCAGGATCTCGGGCTGCTGCTGGGCTAGCTGCCTGGCTGGCTGGGATACCTGGCTGGGATACCTGTCTGGACCGGCTGTCTGGGCCGGCTGTCGGACCGACTCCACCAAAATGCGCTCGCCATCGG